>JAIFNN010000226.1 GCA_020047715.1 Bacteroidota bacterium
TCCCAGGGTTATCGTTCCCAGGACTATTGTGCCAAATATTGTTAGCAGTTCCGTTACTGTTGATGTTAGAAGTTTTGGGGTTAGAACTCCTCCCTGTTCCAAGGAAAACCCAACCTACGGCATTTTGGGTTTGTTCCATATTTTACCCCCGGCACTGGCATGGTTGTGGAGACTGGTTTCGCCCCGTGGACATGCAAACCCAAGTATTGTTGACGGAGGAGGCATGGGAAGCGAAGGAGTTGGTTCATATTGGCCTTTTGCAACCGGAAAAATGATTAATCATGCAAATTTGTTACTCGATCAAATCATTAAAACCCCACGTACACGCTATGCTCTTGTGCCTAATCAGCATATTGGAGTATGGAAAGTAGGCTTCAAACCACAATTGCTAATGCGCGAATACCTTACTCGAAGAGGAAATGCAAAACTGCGAAGCGACCAATATCAATATGCTCGCTGTCCTTTGTTGGGGTTTGAGCTTAATTATCTTACCATAGAAGGAGCTAAGATTCCTTCGCGATTCCTTCAGGTTCACAAACAAATAGAGGTTGAAGTATCAGGTTATGATGCTGGAGCCGAAAAATTATATGAATTCTTTAGATCCGAATTGCAAAAATATCTTGCGCCGGAACTGCATCCTACAGGACGACGAATTATTGAAACCTGTTTGAGGGGAGGAAGTGTTGAAGATTATTTGGAGATAATTCCAATGGATTATCAATACTCATTTTTGGCAACAAATAACAACGAGCAAATTTGAAATGATCGCCCCGAAGCCCGGCAAAAATTAAAGTCGGCTGCAATTAATGCTGTCTGAAGAAGAAACTAACATTGAAAAAGGTTTTTCCCACAGGACCTTTATTGCTATTGGTATTCGATATTATTGATCGGTGCTGCGAACTGCAAACGCGTTGACATTTAGGCAAAACTGGCACGGAGTTAAAAAATAAATGGAAAGCCAAATATGATTTGGAACACACATGCCCCCAATGCGGTTCCTGAACCGATGAAACTACCAATTCCCGCTCCAGTTGTGGTGCACTGCTAAAAAATACTTGTAAGGGATTTCCTGAAATAACGGTTTGAGTAAGATTTTCACCAGTATTAGTTAATACTTAGGGATATTGTGTTATATTTAAAAGCCTAATAACCGTAATTATCCCTCAAATTATGAAAACAAGACTACGCTTTTTGTTTATTTCATTTTTAGCTTTAAACATCTTTGAAATCAATGCCCAAAACGCAGTAGCACCCTATTATGATGCTGTAAATGAATTGTTTGGATTCAAGGATACGGTGAGTAGCCAAATTATTGTGGTGGCGAAATATAGCGATGTAAATGATTTCTCGGAAGAATTGGCGGCTGTGAATTTGGGGGGAATATGGGATTATGATGAATTTGATGATGTGGAATTGTATGGTGGTAAATGGGGTTTTGTTGACAGGTCGGGAAAAGAAATCATTCCGGTAAAATATGATAATGTGTCAGCTTTTTCAAACGGATTGGCAATGGTTGAAATTAATGGGACATATGGATACATCAATAAGCAGGGCCTTGAATTGATTCCTGTGAAATTCGACTGGATTGTTGATGAGGAAAGTGGCTACGAAGTATGGTACGGCGACATGAGAGGATACTACAACAGATTAGGAAAGGAAATTTTGGCCCCCGTGTATTTGTATGCTCAGTTGAGTGAAAACGGATTGACTGCTCTGGTGCAAAAAGACTCTACCTATGGATTAATCGATATAAAAACAAAAAAACACATCATTGAACCCAATCTGGAAATGGCGGAAGTGATGAACAAACAAGACCATTTTATCGCTACACGAAACGGGCAGTATGCTGTGTATGATTTTGCAGGAAAGCCGTTAATCCCATTTGCTAAATATACCCTGATCGACAATGTTGACGATAGTCTTATTGCGGTAAGCAATGGTAATACAATGGCTGTCTGCGATGTTTTTGAGAAGTTTACTGTTCCCTTTAATACCTATAACAAAATTTCGGGTAGGACATACACATTCCAGGATTTCAGCGAATTGACCTATTTGAAAGTTTCCAGGGATGGCAAATGGGGATGCCTGAGCAGCACTGGCGAAATTTTAATTCCCCTGGAATATGATCAGGAATTCGAATATGCGGACACCACGTTTGCATTGAAAGCTAACAATTGGGTTTGTATTGACAAGAATAACAATACCATAATTAGTTTGAATACAAATGTGTATAAAAACTGCGAGCTTTTTTATGATTGGGAAATGGGGCAGAATCTGGTCGGTTTTTCTGTGAATGGAAATAAATATCTAATGAACATGCAAAGAAAAATAGTCGGCGACACGGAAAAGTATTGGGAAGATGTTGGAAAAGCAGGTGGAATGGCACCAAAGAAACCTAAATAGCCCTTTGATTTTTCAAACGGATCTTTCTGGGTTTCAAACGGTCTGCTGACCATTGCAGTTCCACTTTCTGGAATTATCATAACATCAGCTTGCTTTCAATCCATAATCTTAATTCTCTGCTTCTCACACCTGGAAATCTGATCGTTTAGGTATTATCGTTTCCGATTTGTGAAAAGCAGGTTCCCAATCGAAAAAAGCGAGATGAAAAACTTCCGGTATCCTAATTTTAATAATTCACTTCTTGATAAACTGTTAATAAGGCCTGTCTCATACTATAATTAGTCCGGAAAATACAACTTGATGTTGCGCATTGTTTTTTTAGCCCTCACTTGAACTTTGTCGATAATCTCGAGTAACTTAATATATTTACAAAAAATTACATGAGTTATGGATAACACAAATAAATCCAAGGAAGAACTCATCATAGAGTTAAATGAATTGCAGCAGGCGCATGATTCCTTAAAGGCGAAAATCGAAGCCGATCTGCAGTTGCACGGACTTACGGAAAAAGAGTTGCGGGAGAGCGAGGAGCGTTTCCAGCTTTTATTCAATAAAGCTCCGCTGGGCTATCAATCGCTCGATTTTGATGGGAATTTCATCGAAGTAAACCAACAATGGCTCGATACCCTGGGTTACCAGCGGGAAGAAGCCATGAAGCATAGCAATGAACGGTTCAGAAGCATTTTCAATAATCTTCAGGACGCTTTTTTTCAGACTGACTTGTCAGGTAATTTAACCATAATAAGCCCATCGGCAGCGACAATGTTTGGATACCAATCAACCGAAGAGATGATAGGAATGCCGGCAGCTAAGCTTTATGCCGACGATTCGCTTCGGGACATCCTGATTAAAGAATTGTCTGCTAAAGGAGGTGTTGTCATGGATTTTATAACTCAGGGGAGGCGAAAAGACAAATCTGCCTTTTGGGTATCAATGAATGTTCAGTATTTATATCTTGACGGAGAAATTTCGGGTACCGAGGGGGTAGTGCGCAACATCACCGAGCGAAAGCAGGCAGAGGATTTGCTGCTAAAGCAAAATATTGCATTATCAAATCTTAATCAATTTTCCATCGATTTGTCGATGCTGCCAACAGAGAGGAGCATTGAAGAGTTAATTACAAAAAAGATCAAAGAAATTTTCGAGCCTGAGGTGGTAATATTTAATGAATATAGTGCGGCTGGCAAAACCACATCAGTTTTGCACATTGAAATGGAACCCGGATTGCTTGAAAAAGTAGTTGGTTTAATTGGGAAACAACTGAAAAAATTTGAATCACCGGTCAGCGATGAAATGTATAACAAAATCATTTCAAAACAAATTGAGCATATAAAGACTTTACATGAAGCTAGTTTCGGATCCATTTCGAGGCCGGTAGGAGCAGCGATACAGGCAATACTCAATGTTGACAGGTTCATCGCAATGGCCTATGTACTTGATGGAAAACTTTATGGCACAACCTTGCTGGCAATGGGTAAAGACCGACCGGACCCGCCAAGGGAAATACTGGAAAACTTCAATAATTTGGCTGCTTTATCCATTCGGCGTAAGCAGGCGGAGGAGGCTTTGCAAAAGAGTGAAGAAAACCTCTCCATTACCCTTCATTCCATTGGCGATGGCGTAATTTCAACCGATATTAACGGATTGATTGCCAGTATGAATCCCGTTGCCCAGAAGCTATGCGGTTGGAAACTGAGCGATGCATTAGGCAAACCCTTACCTGAAGTTTTTAAAATCATAAATGCCGAAAGTCGCCAAACAGTTGTTAATCCTGTTGAAAAGGTATTGGAAAACGGCGAAATAGTTGGCCTTGCAAACCACACTGTTTTGATTTCGAAAAACGGAAACGAATACCAGATTGCCGATAGTGCTGCTCCGATAAAAAACAAAGAAGGTGTCATTACGGGAGTGGTTTTGGTTTTTTCTGATGTAAGCGAGAGTTATTTATCCCAAAAACAAGTAAAAGATAGCGAAGAAAAAATGCGGAGCATCTATAGCGTGGCCCCTGCAGGAATAGGAGTTGTTGTTAACAGAGTGCTTAAAGAAGTGAATCCGCTTGTTTGTGAGATGACGGGATATACAAGAGAGGAACTCATTGAGAAAAATTCCGGGATACTATATCCCTCTCAAGAAGAATATGAATTGGTGGGCAGGGAGAAATACCGACAGATCAAGGAAACAGGAACAGGAAGAGTAGAAACACTCTGGAAGAAAAAAGACGGAACCCTCATTAATATAATACTTTCTTCAACCCCAATCGATAGCGGCGATTTGTCAAAGGGTACTATTTTCACCGCTTTGGATATCACCGAACGAAAGCAGGCTGAAGAAGCTTTGCGCAAGAGCGAAGAGATGATGCTCAATTCGCAATCAGTGGCACATATATGTTCCTATTCAACAAGTCTGAATACATATGAGTTGGACAAAAGCGTGTGGGTATGCTCACCCGAATTTTATAAGATTTTCGGAATCGACAAATCATATCCTCATACAATAGCCGGTTGGGCCGGTTTTATTCATCCCGACCACCACGAAGAAATTGTTGCTTATCATGAATACGTTGTAAAGAATGGAATTTCGTTCAGTCATGAATACAAAATAATCCGTATTAACGATGGCGCTGTACGCTGGGTTCAGGGTACCGGTGAACTTGAGTACGACAAGCTGGGGAAGCCCATTAGAATGTATGGGGCAATACAGGACATCACCGAACGCAAACAGGCAGAAGAGAAGCTAAACGAGTCTAAAAAAATGCTTGAACTGGTTATGAATACCATACCACAGTTCATCTTCTGGAAAGATTGCAACTCTGTATATCTGGGATGTAACGAGAATTTCGCCAAGGTGGCCGGGCTGAAAGCTGCAAATGAAATAGCAGGCAAAACAGACTTCGATCTTCCCTGGAATAAGGAAGAGGCAGATTTTTTTGTCAAAAGCGACAGGAAAGTAATAAGCAGCGGGATAGCAGAGTATCATATTATTGAATCCCAATTGCAAGCTGATGGAAAACGAGCCTGGTTGGACACCAACAAAGTTCCTGTTTTAGACGAGTCAGGGCATGTTATTGGAATTCTCGGAACCTACGAAGATATCACCGAGCGTATGCAAACAGAAGTTGCTTTGGTGGAAAGTGAAGAGCGCAGCCGTCTTCTCTCCGATCTAACCATGGAAGGCATACTAATACACCGAAATGGAATCCCAAAAGATTTGAACCATTCATTGGCAAAAATGCTTGGTTATGAGCAGTCGGAATTGCTCAATAAAAACTTTATGGAAATTGTGCATGAGGACTGCCGTGCCATAGTAAAAGAAAACATAACAAAAAATTATGCCCGGCCCTATGAGATACAAATGCTTAGAAAGGACGGAGAAGCATTTTATGCCGAGATTGAAGCCCATAATTTTATAAATAATGGCGAACAGTGGAGGGTATCTGCTGTTCGCGATATTACTTCTCGTAAAAAAGCTGAACAGGAGTTAATCGAAGCCAAAAACCGCGCCGAAGAATCCGATCGCCTGAAATCAGCTTTCCTTGCCAACATGAGCCACGAAATCCGCACACCGATGAACGGCATTCTTGGCTTTGCCGAACTCTTGAAAAAAC
>JAIFNN010000043.1 GCA_020047715.1 Bacteroidota bacterium
AACACTCAAATTGTTTATATCGATATTTCCGATACGGGCAAGGGAATTCCAAAGTCGAAGCACAAGACCATTTTCAAACCGGGATACACCACCAAACAAAGAGGCTGGGGCCTGGGACTGTCGCTGTCCAAAAGAATTGTCGAGACGTATCACGAAGGGAAGATCTTCGTTCTCAGCTCGGAACCCGACAAGGGTACAACTTTTCGCATCGTCATGAAGAAATAAGACATTCTTTTCCGCTAAATTTGCTGAATGAACTTTACACGAAAAGATATCGAGCTGCTGGCTCCGGCCGGCTCCTGGGAATCACTTATGGCTGCTGTCCAGGGAGGTGCCGATGCCATTTACTTTGGACTTGAACAGCTCAACATGCGCGCCCGCTCGTCGTTTAACTTTACACGATCCGACCTGCCCCAGATTGTATCGGTTGCCAGAGAACACGGCCTCAAAACCTATCTCACCATCAATACCGTTATTTACGATCAGGAGTTAATTATTATGCGCGACCTGATCGACTTGGCAAAAAAAGAGGGTGTGGATGCCATCATCGCATCCGACCAGGCCGTAATGGACTATGCTTTTAAAGCGGGAGTTGAGGTACACCTTTCTACGCAGCTTAATATCAGCAATATCGATTCGCTGCGATTCTACTCAAATTTCGCCGACACCATGGTGCTGGCAAGGGAGCTGAACCTCGAACAGGTAGCCGGCATTTACAAGGGAATCGAACTTCAGGAAATAAAAGGACCCTCAGGCAAGCTTGTAAGAATCGAAATGTTCGTTCACGGCGCTTTGTGCATGTCAATATCGGGAAAATGCTATCTCAGCCTTCACGAATACAACCATTCCGCCAACCGGGGCGATTGCCTTCAAGCCTGCAGAAGATCCTACCTGGTAACGGATACTGAAAGTGGCGACCAGCTTGAAATAGACAACGAATACATCATGTCTCCCAAGGATCTGATGACCATCCACTTTCTGAATAAAATACTTGATTCGGGTGTTCGCGTATTGAAGATCGAAGGCCGGGCAAGGGCTCCGGAATATGTGAAAACGGTAACCTCCTGCTACAACGAGGCAATACATGCTATTCTCAATGGGAGTTATGATGAGCAGTCTATCGAAGGATGGAAGCAAAGACTGTCGACAGTTTTTAACCGGGGATTCTGGGACGGCTATTATCTGGGTCAGCGACTTGGGGAATGGAGTAGTGTTTACGGCTCAAGTTCTGTGAAAAAGAAGTCGTACCGAGCGAAAGTAACCAACTATTTCGAAAAAATCGGAGTGGCCGAACTGCAGATAGAAACCGGGGAACTGAACCTGGGCGATGAAATTATCATTACCGGTCCCACAACCGGGGTCGTTGAATATACCCTAATGGAAATCAGGATCGACGACAAGCCGGTTACGAAAGCAGAAAAGGGAATACGTTGCAGTATCCCCTTAAAAACTGTTGTTCGGCGGTCGGACAAGGTATATATTCAGTTGGATTCGCCGTCGGGGTAGACCCTCGCCCTACTCGAACTTAAGTAGTTCCTGGGTATACTTTGCTTTCAATTGCTTTAGTGTCTCCATGGTTATTCCCGGGGAAAAAATCCTCACCACATCCAGGATATCCCTTGAATAGATGGCCCCAAGCGCTCCGTCGAAATTGGCGGACGAATTGTTGCGCACCACCTGGGTAACTTTAAGGAACAGCTGCCAGGTCATTTGCCTCGGGATGCGGAAATAATAAGTGGAATGCTCATCCAAATCGCGGTAAATCTCATCCTCAATCTCTTCAATTGTAAAATGCTTCTTGAGCTGAATAACGCCATCGGCAGAAACATTCCGCTTTTTCGCGAATTCGATTCCCTCGGAAAAAAAACATTTCTGAAGATCGCCAATCAACTCATAGTTGCTGAAACCACGAATACGTATACATGGCAAAACATCATTTTGAATGCAAATCTTTCCTTGTACTGCATCAAAAGCATGCGGGAAATACTTCTTAATGTTGTGGGCAACACGTAATACTTTTTCGGGGGAGTATTTGATTTTTGTTATCAAAAACGCAGAAATCGGCTTGGCTTCAGTAGGTAGGTTTGCGCCGTGATAGCCTGGAAACGGCTCTTCTGTTTCTAAAACAAAAGTGTTGGGCATTATATGGTCTGCAAGGGTTTTAAGTTTTTCCTCCTTGGCAAGGCCTCCCAGAGTTTCGATAATTCTTTCGTTTTTCATAAGGATTTAGTTAGTTTAAGGGTCATAAAATTGTCCTAAGGCAATATAGTAACAATCGGGCAAGGAAAATAGTTCAGTTGCACACTCATACCAAACCCTTAGTTTTTAATAGCGAAAGTATTCCGTTTGCATTAACATCGGCATCCGGGCTGCTGGTTTTAAAAAGTACTATTTCACGGTTCCGCTTGTTGCTGAGGCCATAGTTGTAGGTTTTGTCGTAATAATTCAGACAAATCTCAACTGCCTCCCCGGTTTTACCCTCGTCGAGCGCATCAATGGCCGTCTTTGCATTCTGACCCCCTAGCCTCTTGCCGATCTTCGCGATACAATCTTTGAGATCCTGACTTGTGTATTTTCCATAATCCTCCACCAAACGCCCAACGCGGAGCGATTTTTCCATATCCACAACCAAGAGGGTGCCGATTGACATATTCTCGAAAAGTTCGGGAGGGATAATGTTTCTGCCGATGCTGCGGCTTTCGTCTTCCACAAACACCGGTTTTTTCGGGTCGAAGGCAAAGAGGCTGGTAAAAATATCGTTTTCAAACTGCTCGTTTGTCATTTGTCCTGTCTCGCCGAGGTTTCCAAAAGCGGAGCCTTTATGATGGGCTATCTTCTCCAGTTTCAATACCTGATAACCCAATTCCTCTATTCGATCTAAAATGGCCGATTTTCCCGATCCTGTCATCCCTCCCAAAACTATAAAATCAAAGGGCAAGGAAAAACACTCACGTATGTAGCGTCTGTATGATTTATAACCGCCTTCAATGATGCTGCAGGGTACTCCGCAAGTTTCAAAAAGCCATGCCACGGAAGCGCTCCGCATCCCTCCCCTCCAACAATGTACTGTGAGTTGTTTGTTTCTGGCGGTCTTGATACCCATTTCCGCCAGCTGGCGCATCTTTCGTCCTGCAATTTCAAGTCCCGCCAAAACTGCTTCCTGCTGACCTGATTGCTTAAAAAGGGTTCCTACTATTGCCCGCTCCTCATTATCGAATAAGGGAATATTAATAGCGCCGGGAATATGTCCTTGCTCGTATTCGCCCGGTGAACGAACGTCAACCAGGGGAATTTCGTTCTTCATTCGGAAGAACTCCTCGATGCTTATTAAAACGGACATTGGAATAGTTATTAAACCGGGTTTGGGTTGGTCAAATGCTTTCCGAAAACCACTTTATCAAAAGTTCTTTAATGGATTCCAGTCGTATGGGTTTCAAGATAAAATCGTTCATGCCGGCAGCCTTGGCTTCTTCCTTCTTTTCCGTTTCGTCTGCACCGGTAATTGCGATTATTGGCATTTTCAGCCCCTTTTTCCGAAGAGCAGAGGCAGCTGTAATCCCATCCATTTCCGGCATAAAAATGTCCATAAAAACAAGATCGTAGTTTTTGGTTGACGCCATTTCAACAGCTTCAGCGCCATTCTGTGCAATGTCGATTTCGAAACCCAAATGCTTAAAAACGCTCTGTGTCAAACGCTGGTTTATAATGTTGTCATCAGCAAAAAGAATGTTTATCCCGCTCCTGATCTTAATCACCTGTTTAGCCACCCCGCCATTGTCTTTCAAGCCCGGAAAAAACTCCTTAACAATCTTATAAACCTCGTTCGATTCGAAAGGCTGGATGAGATAATGGTCAATCCCCAATGACCTAGATCTCACGTAATTACTGGGCTGGTCGTTTGAACTGATCATAATAATCGGAAAATGCTCGTAAAGCTTGCTTTCCTTCAGGTGGTGAGCCATCATAAAACCATCGTATCCAGGCTTATCCATTACAATGATCATCTGGTAGAGGTTTCTCTTTTGCTCGATATGGAAAATGGCAGAATCAATCGTGTTCTCATTATAAATTCTGAAATCAAAGTTTATCCCAAAGCGATCCAGCAATCGATGGATGGTATCATCGTCGTCCTTTACCTGTGTTAGAATCAATGCCGAAACTTGAAGGTACTGCTTAATGTAAGAAAAATCGAATTTCTTTCTCAGGCTTTCGTTCGAGTGAGCCTCAACCGTGAAGCTGAATTTTGCTCCCGGAAACTTGGGGTTATTGGAACCCGGAGCAGGACTTTCCACCCAAATCTGACCATTCATAAGTTCTACCAATTGCTTGGAAATAGCCATTCCCAATCCCGTTCCGGCAAATTTGCGCGACACGGAATTGCCAGTCTGTGCGTAATTCCCGAAAATCTTTTTAATATCTCCTTTTGGAATCCCTATTCCGGTATCTTCAACCGAAAATAAAAGGTTTAGGGCCAGATTATGTCGTTCCGCAAGTGAAACCCCAATACTTATTTCGCCTTCCTCGGTAAATTTTATGGCGTTGCTTATCAGATTTGAAAGGACCTGTCTCAGTCGCAATGGATCACCAATCATGCGATCCGGCACATCGCTTTGCATATGGGTATTTATTCCCAGCCCCTTTTCCTCGGCCGAATTTTTAAATAGGGATATGCAAAAACCAATTTCTTCCGACAGGCTAAAGGGGATCTCTTCCAGCATCATTTTTCCCCCCTCAATCTTTGAGAAGTCGAGAACATCGTTGATGATATTTAGAAGCAAATCAGAGGACCGCCTGATAAACTGAACCTTCTCTTGTTGTTTTTCAGTAAGTGAATCGGCCGACAGCTGCTCGGTCATGCCAATTATGCTATTCATGGGAGTGCGAATATCATGGCTCATCTTTGTCAGGAAATCGGATTTTGCGGAACTGGCAGCAGCTTCCTGTTTTCTCGACTTTTCAAGTCCCGACACGTCAATAAGTGCAGATATGGTGAGTTCCTCCCCGGCAATCTGGGCTTTTATGTCTTTCCGGTAAATGACTATTTCGTTCCCGTCTTTCTCATAGTGGATAAAGTGGTTGGAATCGAAAGGGGCTGTAATTCCATCCTTCAAGAGGTACTTGTTCGAAACCAGAAACTGGCTGGCCAACTTGCTTCCGGTAATATCGTCGTCCTTTTCCAGAAACAACATTTTCTGTCCGGTGCGGTTAATGTTTTTAATGGTGCCAAGTGGGTCGATTATCATAATCCCCACAGGGAAATGCTCCACGATCATTTTAAGGGAGAGCAGGTCGGACGTACGTTTGTTCTGCTTAGTACGTTCAGTATTCATCTTATGAACCAGAAACGCAACAATTGCAATCATCACGAGCAGAGATAAAAAAATCAGAATAAAATTTTCTCTGAAAAACACCGTGTTCAGCTTACCTGCTTCGATGGTGAAAACCACACCAAGGTCATTGTTCAATACATTTAGGGGGTAAACGGCTGAGATAATCAGTTGGTCCGAATCCTCCGAATCGGAATAATAGTGCTCCAGCACCAACTCCTCCTCTGAATCGATGCTTTGCGTAATTGTTTCAAGGTCTTTAATTAATACAGAATCCGGGAAATTGCACAACAACACCTGATTGTCGCTGCTTGCAACCCATTGCCATTGAAGCCCCTTAATTCTGAAAAGTGAGAAGATGGTATTAAGGTATCTTTCCAGATTTATTTCCACTACAATATTCCCGGTTAACTCATTGTTTTTATAGAAAGGGAAGTAACTCAAATAATAACCTTTCTGCTTAATTATAATTTCTTTCGATCGAAGGTCGTTAGAGGCTTGCCTGGGGAAGGAATCAATAACCAACTCATCGTTATCTTTCAGGTAGATTCCAAGATATGAGTCTTTGTTGTCGTAAACAGAAATATTACTTATCAGATCCCTGTTTTTGGAATATAGACCCTGCAAATTGAGCGATATGTCCTTGAAAACCCTGTCATTGGTAAAAATATCCGGCATTT
>JAIFNN010000131.1 GCA_020047715.1 Bacteroidota bacterium
AAGCCTACCTGAACTATGCAGAGGCCGTTAACGAGGCATCGGGTCCGGTAAAAGAAGTTTATGATGCCGTTTACGAATTGCGGAAAAGAAATTACGTCATTACAAGTCGTGCCCGATATCCGGCAGGTATGACGCAGGAACAGATGCGCGAGCGACTGAAAAAGGAGCGTCAGGTTGAGCTCGCTTTTGAGGAACATCGCTTCTGGGACCTTCGTCGCTGGAAAGATGCTGAAGTTGTACTCAATCAGCCAGCCCTGGGAATGAAAATCCTTTTTAACGCTGCCGACACAACATTTACATATGAGAAATTCGAAGTCGAAAGCCGTGTGTTCGATCCTCGGTTCTATTGGTATCCAATCCCCCGAAAAGAAGTATTGAAAGGATATCTGGAGCAAAACCCCGGTTGGGAATAGACCTGAAAAACTAATTTTTTAGAAACCTGAAACCCGCGTATCCAGATACACTCAACAAATTCCTTTCACTAAGGGAAAATCAAGTTTTGAATTTTAGGAATGCAGGTTCCAAACGATCGTTAAAATAAATTACATGCATATGAAACTCTTTCTGATACTGATTTTCTGCCCGGTCTTGCTTTTTCAGGCTTGCGAAACTACAGACGACACCCTGAACTCGCTCGACCATACTGTGCCTGCTATCGAATTTGTTCCCGATACCCTTGAAGTGGCAGCAGGGGGAAGTCTTACAATAAATGCTGTGGTTAAAGACGAATCCGGGATTCAGCGAATCGAATTTTCCTATGGCGATTGGAGAATCAATGAGATCGTTGATCTTATTCCAGAATCCTACCCTAAGTCGTATTCGTTTTCAACACAAATCAATGTCCCATCGGATGCGAAAACCCAGTGGGAAGAAGACAAGTTCTTCAACGACGGGACATCTATAAAAATAGTGCAGCGATATCATAAGCTTTCTCTCAGTACCTGGGACAAAAACAGAAATCTGAAAAAGGATTATGTATACGTTAAGGTAAACTAGTCGCGCAGGAAGGAATGCCCTACCGGATGCTTACTCTTTCCAATGGCTCATTTGAAAGGAGGGAAGAGGAAAGATCCGGCGGCTGCAGAGATTCCGTATTGAAACTGATATCGGATTTCCCCATTCTATAATTCTTAACCAGAGGGGTGTAAAAGAAGCGATTCTCCAACACCTGACTTTAGTAATACTGTTAAATCTTTATTCAATCGGATATGATAATCAAAACTTTTTTTTCCGCCCTGCTGTTTCTTCTTGTATTTGGCAATACCGACGCCCAATCCCCCCGCGTCACTCTGGATTTTGACGAGAACTGGAAATTTTTTCTGGGGGATGTTTATGCTGCCCGGAATGCAGAATACAACGACAGCGAATGGAGAACACTGAATCTTCCTCACGACTGGAGTATTGAACTCCCCTTTGATGCGAAATACGCCAGTTCCACTGCTTATCTTCCTGCAGGTATTGGCTGGTACAGGAAAAGCTTTGTTTTGCCTGATTCCTATACCGACAAGATCGTAACTATATTGTTCGATGGGGTTTATAATTACAGTGATGTTTGGATAAACGGTCACCATCTGGGTAAGCGACCTTCGGGTTACACAAGCTTTTCTTATGAGCTTACGCCCTTCCTGAAAACAAGTGGTGAAAATGTTATTTCCGTGAGGGTTGATCATAGTCTTTACGCCGACTCCCGCTGGTATACGGGCTCTGGTATTTACAGGCATGTATGGCTGAGTGTTACCGACAAGATTCGCGTGGCACAATGGGGCAGTTACGTCACAACCCCCCTTGTGACGAATGAAACGGCCAGCGTCCGCATAGAGAACAACATACTGAACGAATCGGGCAGCACCCGGAATCTTGAACTTATGTCCGTAATTTTCGGAAAAGATGGCAAGGAGGCCGGCAGAAAAAGCACTGTTCAGTCACTCCCTCCGGGCGAGACAATCACCCTTCAGGAAATTACTGTAAAGAAACCGCAATTGTGGGGCGTTGAATCGCCAAACTTATACTCTGTTAAAACGACCCTGCGGGTTGACGGTAAAGTTGTTGACGAGGTGTCGTCTGCTTTCGGAATTCGCACCTTTTCCTTTGATAAGGATAAGGGATTTTTTCTTAACGGGGAAAACATGAAGATCAAGGGGGTTTGTATTCATCATGACGGGGGATTGGTTGGCGCTGCGGTACCTGAGAAAATCTGGAAGATCCGCCTTGAAAAGCTTAAAGCCGTGGGATGCAACGCCATCCGCACAAGTCATAACCCGGTAGCCCCCGAATTGCTCGATCTTTGCGATCAGATGGGGTTTCTGGTGATGGACGAAGCTTTCGACGAATGGGAATACCCCAAGCGCAAATGGATCGATGGCTGGAACAACAGCATTGCCGGCTTGGACGGATCCAGCCGTTTTTTCAACGAGTGGAGCGAAAGAGACCTTCAGGATATGATACATCGTGATAAGAACCACCCATCGATTATTCTCTGGAGTATCGGGAACGAAATCGACTATGCCAACGATCCCTATGCCGATAAGCTCGATGGAAACTACAACATCTCGCGGCCCGATCCGGCCCGCATGGTTACTATTGCCAAAAACCTGGTTGGAATAATCAAAGCGATTGACACTACTCGCCTGGTTACCATGGCGCTTGCCGATGTCCGCAATTCCAATTCTGTTGGCTTGCCTGAAGTCCTCGATATTGTTGGGTACAACTACACCGAAAGCCGTTACGCCGAGGATCACAAAGCCTATCCGGATCGCGTGATCTATGGCAGCGAAAACCCTCACAACTACTTCGGCTGGTTGGAAGTAAAGAACAACGATTATATTTCCGCTCAATTTCTATGGACGGGCATCGATTATCTTGGTGAAGGCGGGAAATTTCCTGCACGCTCGGCCTATTCAGGTTTGCTGGATCTCACCAATCATGAGAAGCCCATCTATTTCTGGCGCCAGTCGATGTGGCTCGATACGCCGATGATTTCGCTGGCAGCCCGCAAAAAGAAATCCACGGATGATGTTAAGGCTGACCCCATGGGCAAAATGGCTTGGTTTGTAAGCGAGGTTGAGGAAAAGCTGCATTGGAATTATTCCGTTGGCGATTCGGTTTTGGTAGTTGCGTTTTCCAATTGTGCACAGGTTGAACTGTTTGTAAATGGCAAATCCCACGGAAAAAAAATGAAAGCGGAAGCCAACTCATGTTTTTGGTGGTACGTGCCTTATCAGGCAGGCGAAGTTAAAGCAGTTGGAACCACAAATGACAAGAAAAAGTATAACGCTTTCCTGAAAACTGTTTCCGAACCCGTTCAGATTCAGCTGATCCCTGACACAAGTTTTATTAGCGCCGACGGGAAAGACATCGTGATCGTTGAGGCTGTTTTGAAAGACAAAAACAACAACACCTCTTATCTGGCTAAGGACAGAATCGATTTTTCGGTAACCGGACCGGCAAAAATCCTTGGCACGGATAACGGGGATGCAAAATGCACCGACAGCTTTCAACTCCCCTGGAAAAATGCTTATGCAGGAAGATGTATTGTAATTATTCAGTCTACAAAAGAACAAGGGCCCGTAATGGTTAAGGCCATGGTGGATGGAATTCCTTCCGTCTCGATTCTGGTTCAGGCGGGGCTAAAATAATTCAGCTTAGTTGTGGAGGTTTTGAAGGAATTGAAGTATTCATTAGATTTGAGGAAAATATTCCTCTGTAATGAAGTTCACTGCCAGGTTTTTTAAGGTTCTTTTTGTGATCCCCTTTTTCCGAAACCGCTATTACGGTTTTTACAAAAGGATCTTCAAACCGCGGAACCTTTTTCAGGGACAGACTGTAATCTGTGGCTTCGACTCCGGATTGAGAATCAAGGCCGATCTGGATGTGTTGATGCAGCAGCATATTTATTTCCTGGGCAGTTGGGATAAGAGAGGGCTGAATTTCTTAAGGAAAATACTGAAAGAGGATGATGTGTTCTTCGATATCGGAGCTAATATCGGAGCCTATTCCTTAGTGGCTTCAAAGATTGTGGGCCCGGTAGGCAAGGTACATGCGTTTGAGCCCGTGTCGGCGGTTTTTGAGCGCTTTGAATACAATATAGAATTGAATGGCATAAGCAATATTACCGCAAACCAAAATGCGGTTTACCAGTCTTCGGAGGTATTGGAATTGTTTGTTTCGGCAAAGCAAAACACCGGGATGTCGAGTATTTTTCACCATCATACCGAGACCAGCAAAATTGAAAAAGTACATGCAATAACAATAGATGGATATGTGAAAAAGATGAATATTCAACAAATCGACTTGATTAAGATTGATATCGAGGGAGCTGAACTGTTTGCCCTGAGGGGAATGAAGGATTCCCTGAACCTTTTTCGCCCGGTGGTTTTGATGGAAGTAAGTGCAGATGTGCTGAATCATACAAATGTAGATGGTTCTGAAATTCTTGATTTCATGAAAAACCTGAACTATGGCATCCGGAGAATATTTCCTTGCGGAAACACGGGCGATGTAAACCAATCCAAATCGGAATACAGCAAATTTGCTTTTTTTCCATTGTAAAATTTAGAGTTTGCCTTATATGTTTTAAGGGCACTGATTTGATAAAATAGGAGAGAGGGAATATTCAGCAAATGCTAATAATTCTAATTCAGTCTTCTTACATATTGCTTTAGTATCATTTTTTTCAACTTCTTTTACAATTATTTTTATAATCTTTGACTTTCATTATTGCACATTAAATAGACAAACTCCAGCTTGTTGCGCAATGTGCAAAATGCATCGCAAATATTTAAGGCTAATTAACGAAAAAACAATTAAAAAAAGTGAAACCAACATTACTCATTTTAGCAGCAGGCATGGGCAGCCGCTACGGAAGCATGAAGCAGACAGAACAGTTCGGCCCCTCAGGCGAAACCATTACCGATTATTCTATTTTTGATGCTCAAAGAGCCGGTTTTGGAAAGGTCGTCTTTGTTATATCTCCTTCAATGGAGGATGAATTCAATTCCAGCTACGTAAAAAAATTCCCTGCAAATATCGAAATCGATTATGTAATACAAAGTATCGATAAAATTCCGGCTGGTACGGTTGTATCACCCGAAAGAAAAAAACCCTGGGGAACAGCTCATGCAGTACTTATGGCGGCTGAGAAAATCACAACCCCCTTTGCCGTGATCAACGCCGATGATTTCTACGGACGGGAGAGCTACCAGATCGTTGCCGATTACCTGAAATCAACAATTGAAGAGAACTTGCTCGAACTTTGTATGGCCGGATACCCTATCCGCAATACCCTTTCCGAGTTTGGTACGGTTTCTCGCGGTATTTGCGAAACAGATGCTCATGGATACCTTGTATCCATTACCGAGAGAACCAAAATCAAAGAAACCCCCAAGGGTATCGTAAATTTTGAGGAAAATGGTGAGGAGCTTCTGCTACCTTCAAACTGCCTGGTTTCTATGAACCTGTTTGGATTTACTCCCGGGATTTTCAAATACCTGCAGGATCATTTTAATGATTTTATTTCCGCAAATGCAATGAATCCCAAATCCGAGCTTTATATCCCTTTAGTTGTTGACCAGCTGATTCGCAACGGCAATGCCCGCACACGTGTCCTTAAAACCGATGCCACTTGGTTTGGGGTTACTTATAAGGAAGACAGACCCAATGTTCTTGAAATGATAAACAAATTAGTGAATCAAGGTGTATATCCTTCGGATTTATGGAGGTAGGTTAATTTGAAAATTGGTCAATTAGTTAATTAGCCAATCATTGGTGTCCGGTAAAGTTTGATATTCTTTATACACTCAATATTTTGCTGCTCTGCAGCTTATGTATATACATCTAATTATTTGACTACAAATATTTTGCTGCTCTGCAGCTTTTTAAAGCGGCAGAGCCGCGTAAATATTTGTAGAAATAATAACAAACA
>JAIFNN010000139.1 GCA_020047715.1 Bacteroidota bacterium
ACTGACCATGATTTACTGGGCTATTCATTCTATGGGACGTATTTTTTAAACGATAAATGGGAAGTTTTTGGCCGGTATGATATCCTCAGATCCAACGAGACTGAAAGTGATGCCCAACCCTGGAATCTCGCAAGAGATGGAAGCGCGGTAATTTCCGGTCTCCAGTATAAGCCTGCAAAGGGAGTTTTTATGTCGCTAAATTATCAGGATTGGGTTTCGTTTGCAAAAAATGGCAGGGATAAAGAATTTCTGTATTTTAATTTGCAATTCGAGTTGTGAAATTCTCAGGCCGCCGGGATTTGCCAAAAAGCTGAAGGAATAGAAATTCCCGACTATTGTTTTTTTTTAAAGTGAATCAATCGGCGGGCAATGTATCATAAGTTACATGCAATTAATATTTAACCAATGAAGTCAGTTGTCTATATCCTTTTATTCTCCGCAGTTGCAACTCTTTCCTGCAGAAAAAGCGATTATTATCTGACAGATAAACAGGTCATTACCGATAATGGTGGTGGAACAGGCACGGTAACATGGTCGTCGGACAAGACCTATCTACTGGACGGCTTTGTTTTCGTTAACGATGGCCAGGTTTTAACCATCGAAGCAGGAACTGTTATACAAGGAAAAACGGGTCAGGGCAGTCTTTCAAGCGCATTGATCGTGGCTCGCGGAGCAAAAATAATTGCTGAAGGATCCTCCGATCGGCCAATTGTTTTCACCGTAGAGGGAGATGACCTGGAGGGTTCGGTACCATTGGAATCCTCAGGTTTATGGGGAGGCCTTGTTATTCTGGGTAATGCAACTGTAAACACACCATCGGGTGAGTCATTCATTGAGGGTTTGCCCATAAGCGAGCCAAGGGGTATTTATGGCGGAGGTTTTGATGATGACAATTCAGGAATCCTTCGCTTTGTGTCCATTCGCCACGGGGGAACCAATATCGGTGAAGGGAACGAAATCAACGGTTTGACCCTGGGAGGCGCCGGAAGAAAAACGACGATAGAACATATCGAAGTTGTTTCGAATGCCGACGACGGGATTGAATTTTTTGGAGGAACGGTGAACTGCAGCAACCTTGCGGCGGCTTTTTGTGGCGATGACGCTTTCGATTTTGACGAGGGATACTCAGGGAAATGTCAGTTTTTGCTGGGGATTCTACACCCTCTTAAAGGCGATCATTTGGCTGAACATAACGGTGCCCCTTTCCCCGGTCCCGGAAAGCCATTTTCCCATCCCGAAATCTATAACGCAACTTATATTGGCCGGTATCCCTTGGAAGGAAGCTATATTGTCCTATTTGACCAGAATTCCGGAGGGGTATATAAAAACTCCATTTTTATGAATTCCGTGAAAGGTGTTGGCATCGAATACAAAACCTCCGGAAGCAGTTATGATATGTGGGTGAATGATGAGCTGCAACTGGTCCACAACCTGTTTCACCAGGTGGCGAATCAGAAAACCGACAGCGTTTTTACGCTTTTTCCCTATTCACAGGCCCTAACGGATATGCAGCAAATGCTTTCACAATATTTTTTATCAGGGGGAAATGAGTTTGAAGACCCCGGCTTTATTCTACAGAACAATAGTTATCAACTGCTTCCACCTTCAACGGTTTTCGAAAACATGGCCGAATACCCCTCGGGCTGGTTCGAGCAGGTTAGTTACAAAGGAGCCTTCGGATCCAATAACTGGCTCGATGGCTGGTCTTACTTGTGGAAAGAGGGCATTATCCGGTAAATTCTTTTGTTCAGGCCTTGTGCTCTTCCCTGCGCAAATCAAAAATTGTTTTCACGGGGGAAAAAGTCTCAATGGGCACATCCACAAAAAATGTAAGCCACCCGGCCATAGACCCGTTCCACAGTCCCGGGAGCTCAAGGGCTTTAAGGCTGCTTCCGCCCTGCGATTTCACAGCAATAAATGCCATATCCGGATCGCGGAATTGCTCAAGGTGGAATTTCTCAGCTTTGTAATTCCTTGTATAGCACGCCATGTCAACCGGATTAAAGTGCGTTGCATCCTTGAATATTTTATCCTGCCGGGAATCTGCAAGGTCGACCTGGGAACTCTCAACAATCTGCTTTGAAATCGTTCCGTTTTTATCGGAAATCCAAAAGGGCCCTCCCCCGGGCTCGCCAACATTTTTTACCATTCCGCAAACCCGGATGGGACGATCAAGCATTGTTTTAGCTCTGACAGCGAAATCTTTTTCTGGAAGAACTGCCAATTCAGAGGCGGAAGATGCAGATATAAACTGCTTTAAAAATTCAATTATCTCAGCTTTAAGGGAAGAAGCAATCCCCTGCTCCATTCGATTCAAAAACGAATGGATCTTCTGTACTCTTTCAATAAGGATCCCCCCGAGAAGTTGTTTGTAACGAACCCGCTGTGCCTTGACCCGGTCGGGTGAAATATTGTCGATATTTCCAACAAACGCCATGTATTCATTGATATCCTGCATATTATCCAAAAGGGCACCATGTCCGCCCGGGCGGAACAGAAGCTTCTCCTGATCAAGCAGGAAGGGGTTATTCTCCATGTCGGCAGCAATAGTATCGGTGGATGGTTTCTGCTCCGAGAAATCCACATCAAAATGAAGGCCTTCACGCGCTTCGAATTTTTGGATCAAATCTGCCGCAAGCGAATCGAATAGTTTCCGGTGTTCCGGTGAAACCGTGAAATGCAGCCTGATATGATTGTTAGCACCCCCGAGGTACATTGCCGCTTCAACAAAATGCTCCTCAAATGCTGTTCTTGCCCCTTCGGGATAATTGTGAAACTTCAACAATCCCTTGGGCAGCTCGCCATAGGATAAGCCTCTGGAGGAAAGAAAAAGACTCAGCAACTCCGCATAATTTTCAGAAACGATGAGCGATTCAGGATCGTTTCCTTGAGCAATAGAAACTTCTGCAAGGTCCTTGTAAAAAGGATAATTTTTCAGATCTTCGAAAAAGTCTGCCAATTCGGACATTTTCGACAAAACGCCGGCTGATTGGCCTGGGTTTTTATTGAGCTCCTGCAAAGCCTCAAAAAGCTGCTTGAACATCCGGGAAGCAGCACCTGAGGCAGGCACGAATTTCACCACAGGAATACCATGCTGCTCTTTCCGGAACAGATTAACATAATTATCTATTTGAATTGTGTCATAAACTTCGATACCGTCGCCGGGAATTGCCGGCCTCACAAGCGAAACCGGGGCAATTCCTTTACGGAAGATTTCAAGTTGACCTAATGCCTGTTCAGGACTTATTCCTCTGTCTGACAACTGTTTGAGTTGTGCTTTTGTAAACATGGTTATTGTGTTTATCAATATTTATTTGTCAAGATATTGCTCGCAAGCGGTTCTTCCTGCTTCAAAAGCAATTATATTGATTTTAATGATGTCTTCTCCCTTTTTACCAAAGATTTTGCGAATTCCCTCGTGAAAATTCCCGACACTCAGGGGAATGAACCGGCTGGCCGCTCCCAGCATCACTATATTTGAGGATCGTGACGACCCGATTTCCTCAGCAATTTTATCGGCATCAATGGTAACATGCCTGGGCATTTTCCTGATTTCGCCGAGGATTGTTTCCCTGTCGGGGTAGTTCGAAATATTAACAAAGGAGGCAGTGTTTGTTACAAGCCAGCCGTCTTTCGAAAGCCAGGGAACATATCGCAAGGCTTCCATGGGCTCTACCGAAAGAATGAGGTCGGCTTTTCCCATTGGGATCAGATCCGAAGCAACATCCTCATTGGACAGGCGAAGATGGGATTGCACCGCGCCTCCCCTTTGGCTCATCCCATGAACCTCAGCCTGTTTGAGAAAGAGATTGTCTTCCAGAGCAGCCATACCAATTGCCGCTGCAATAGACAAAATACCTTGTCCACCTACTCCGGCGAGAATTATATCTGATTTCATCATAATATTATTATTTTAAAGGGATGACGGAACCCCAATGTTGCTGGTTTTTTTATTCACCTTAGAAGTGTGTGCCAATCAGGAGAGTTTTGTAAATCTCACTTGTTTTTTACAGGTTCAACTTTTATTTCCCTATGACGTCTGGCTGCTGTTTGAATGCATTCCCTTTCGGCAATAATAACAGAAACACCATTGTATTCCAATTCGTTCTTTATGACTTTAACCATTTCCTCATGGTTCTTTTTAAGGGGGATAACCGAAACAATGTGCTCCGGGAGAACGCCAATCCCTTTGCATATCTCCCCTATCCTTCCTGTGGCAGATGACTTCTGACCGCCGGTCATCCCCGTGGTGCTGTTGTCGGAAATTATTATGGTGATCGGGGTGCTTTCAACCACACAATCCAACAATCCGGTCATGCCCGAATGCGTAAAGGTTGAATCGCCAATAACGGCAACAACAGGCGAGAGTCCTGCGTCGGACGCGCCTTTTGCCATGGTTATGGATGCTCCCATGTCAACACATGAGTTAATGGAATCAAAGGGAGCCAAAGCACCGAGAGTATAACAGCCAATATCCGAAAACACCCTTCCCTTGCTATACAGATCAAGGGCTTGATTCAGGGATGTGTAAACATCGGCATGGCTGCATCCCTTGCAAAATGCAGGCGGCCGGGAAGCAACAATTCCGGGGACATTCGGAAAATCGGGTTGGGCAATCTTCAAGGCTGTTGCCACAATGTTGGGATTCAGCTCCCCATCGCGGGGAAGAAAACCATCCAGTCTGCCATGGATGGTATATGGCTGGTCGAAAAAGCCTCTTAGGCTCTCTTCAACAAGCGGATAACCTTCCTCCAGGATTAAAAGCTCATCGGTTGTGGATGCGATTTTTTGAATAAGTTCAAACGGAATGGGGTACTGGTTGATTTTCACAACGGGATAATTCAGATCCGAAGCTATTTTGTTCTCCAGGTAATAGTTGTAAGCCAGTCCGCAGGCGATGATTCCTAGTTTCCGGTTGCTGCCGGGAATGAAGAGGTTGTTCCCGTCTTTTTCACTTGACTCGATAAAAGCCGATTGCGAATTCAACAGTCCTTTGTACCGCACTCTGGCAATAGCAGGCAAAAGTATAAACTGCTTCAAATCGGAAGGAAGGTTCAGAATATTTTGATTTTTCTTTTCGCGGGATTGAACCCCGGATCGAGAATGCGAAAGTCTGGTTGTAATCCTGAGCATTACCGGGACCTTATGCTTCTCCGACAAATCAAAACCGTAATGAACCAGGTCGTAGGCCTCCTGCTGGTTGGAGGGCTCAAGGACAGGTATCATTGCGAATTTCCCGTAATACCGCGAATCCTGCTCGTTTTGTGAGGAATGCATCGACGGGTCGTCAGCGACAACAACCAGCAGTCCACCGTTAATGCCGGTAATCGCGGAATTCATAAAGGGATCAGCGGCCACATTGAGTCCCACATGTTTCATGCACACCATAGTTCGCTTTCCTGCATATGACATTCCCAAAGCCGACTCCATGGCCGTTTTTTCATTGGCCGACCACTGCCGATGAATTGATTTTTCAGCGGCTTCGCCGGAACTCTGCACATACTCCATTATTTCGGTTGATGGCGTACCCGGATAAGCGTAAATGCCGGAAAGTCCGGCATCTATTGCAGCCTGGGCTATAGCTTCATCGCCAAGAAAAAGATATTTTTGCATATTGGGAATTCAAAGTTTCTCCAAAAGTAAAAAAAAAGAAGAATACTTAAGGATGTTGTAAAATAGGAGAACGCTGCCTTCAAGACATTATGGTGGCAACAAGTCTTCTCCTTCCCCCGTTATTCCTAAACTCGCAAAGGTAAATACCCTGCCAGGTCCCCAGGTTTAATCGGCGGTTGCTAATGGGAAGGGTCAGAGAAGCGCCAAAAACAGATGATTTGATATGGGCCGGCATATCGTCTGGCCCCTCCAGGGTATGCGTGTAAAGGGGGTGATTTTCGGGAATCATTTTATTTACGAATGACTC
>JAIFNN010000016.1 GCA_020047715.1 Bacteroidota bacterium
AAACTGACAGTTGAAATGATCCGTAAACTGACCACAAGATTAAATCTTTCACCTGGACTGCTAATAAACGATTATCAACTGACCCGCTAAATAAGTACGGTTGGTAACAGCACCTAACCGCAAGTAGGGATTTATCGTTCGTATGAAAAAATATTGAAATGCTAAAATATATAAATTCGCAGAAGTCTTTCTTAATCCGCCCTACCTGCGGTTAGCTGCAAAACGTTATGGGCAAGTGTAAGTGCGACACGAAGTCGTTCAAATAACTGTTAAACGTTCTTTAAAAGAATGATTTAATCTCATGTTCCATCATGAGTAGCCTACCGGCACATGCGTCAATGGTAACGTTGGGGTGTGAAGCTGCCGGGAACGGACTCTCTGACAGTTAGCAACATTCTGAAAGAAGTTGGCTTGGATGGTATGGTGAAAACATTTAAACTGCCGTGGACGTACCGTCATGCGCGAAAATGTGAAAGTTGATGATACACATTGGCCAAAATGGCAAGAAGACAAGATGCAAGTACGTTACTTACGAGCACATGGATGTTGATCTTCCGGTATATAGGCAGCACCTAACCCACCCTGTTATTTGAACGAAACGTGGTAAGCCTGCATTACTCCCTTGTTGCAAAGGGTAGGTTCCCCGCAAGGTGAATACAATGTGATGTAGGTATGGGAGGATGGAGAAAGCAAAGCCACTTGGTAATAAAGCGGATATGCAGACTTCCATCTGGTTCTCTTTTGCAAGAACATTGTGATAAGATTTTTAATTCAGGAAACGCAAATGAAATCCAATAAACCGGATTGTGCACCAGAAACAAAACTAAAGAACTGGAATTCCATCAACTGGAAGAAAGTTAAACAGTCAGTCAAATCATTACAACTACGTATTGCAAAGGCAACAAGGGAAGGCAAACACAACAAGGCGAAAGCCTTGCAATGGATGCTTACCCACTCGTTTGCAGCTAAATTATTAGCCGTAAAACGGGTTACAGAAAATTCAGGAAAGCGTACACCTGGAACGGATGGTGTGCGCTGGAAAACCCCTTCTCAAAAATTCCGGGCAGCCTTATCTTTAGTCAGGAAGGGATACAAAGCTCAACCACTGCGCCGTCTGTTCATACTCAAAAAAAACGGTAAGAAACGACCGTTGGGAATACCCACCATGAAAGACCGGGCATGTCAGGCTTTGTATCTTCTGGCTCTTGAACCTATATCCGAAACACTGGCTGATAAAGGATCGTACGGCTTCCGTCAAAAGCGGGGCTGTCACGATGCAATTGAAAGATGTTACATTCACCTTTCGAGAAAAGACAGTGCCACATGGATACTGGAAGGAGACATCAAAGGATGTTTTGACAATATTAACCATCAATGGTTACGGCAAAACATCCCGATGGACAAAAAGGTATTGCAACAATGGCTCAAAGCCGGATTTATTGAAAATAAACAATTATTTCCAACAACTCAGGGTACTCCGCAAGGAGGCATCATTTCTCCGACACTTGCTAATATGACTCTCGATGGCCTTGAAGCGGCAATTGATAAGGCTCTTGGTATTACCATCAGGCCTGACGGATGCCGCAAGAACACTCAAAAGGTCCATCTGATCCGGTATGCTGATGATTTTATCGTCACGGCATCTAACAAGGAAATACTGGAAACAAGGATCAAACCTCTGATCGAGGAATTCCTCGACCATAGAGGGCTGCAATTATCACCGGAGAAAACAAAAATAACCCATATCACCGATGGGTTCGACTTCCTTGGTCAGAACATAAGAATGTATTCCCGTGGGAAACTTCTTATCCGCCCATCGAAGGATGCAATCAAATCGGTGAAAGAAAAGTTGAAGCAAATCATTGTCAAACACAGGGGGTCACAAGCAGCAGTATTAATCCGTAACCTGAACCCGGTTATAACCGGATGGGCAAACTACCACAGACACGCCTGCTCTAAGAAAACATTTTACTTGTTAGACAGGATTCTGTGGCGCA
The DNA here is from genome assembly GCA_020047715.1 of Bacteroidota bacterium. Lineage (GTDB taxonomy): Bacteria > Bacteroidota > Bacteroidia > Bacteroidales > JACJXF01. The sequence continues at coordinate 1,998 of JAIFNN010000016.1, forward strand.
ACATCTGGAACTGGGCAAGGCGCAGACATAATAATCTCGGGTACAGGAAAATAGTTTCGCTGTTATTTATGAGAATTGGCAATAGAAAATGGCAGTTCTTCGGCAAATTCGACGATGGTAAAACTGTTTTACTTCGCATGTTTGCTTGCTTCCATATCATACGCCACAGTCTCATAAACGGAAACGCTAATCCATTCGATGTTGCCTGGGATAATTATTTCGTCAATAGGTTAAGGTTGAAATATGTAAACTGAATATTTTGTATATTGTCGGGTGGTTTAATCCGCCTTTTGAGAGCTTGAGCCGTATGATGGGAAACTATCACGTACGGTTCTTAGGGGACAAAGGCGGGGCAACCCGCCTAAGTTACCCGACGACAAAAACGACACAGCGGACAATTTGCTACCTAAAGACAGAAAAATAAAAACGACATAATAAACAGCCAACGCACAAAACAGCATCCCGACATTTGTCGGGACAACCGCACAAACCGACACACGACCGAAGTTTGCAAAAGAGTTGTTTTCTTGCCGACGCACCCACGGATATATGTATCTTTGGGTTTTTTAATTAAAGGACTGAAAAAATATAATGGCAAAAAAGAACGGAAACGATAAAGCAATTGAAGTAACCCTGTGGGATGCAGCAAATAAATTGAGAGGCAGCGTCGAGCCTGCCGAATACAAACACGTAGTATTAGGGTTAATTTTCTTAAAATTCGCCAGCGACAAGTTTGAAGAACATCGCAAAAAACTCATTGCCGATGGCAAAGAGAAATACATTGAAATGGCTGACTTCTATAATATGAGCAATGTGTTCTTTTTAGAAGAAACCAGCCGCTGGAGTTACCTCATTAAAAGGTCAAAACAAAACGACATTGCGTTGCTCATTGATACTGCCCTGCACACCATCGAGAAAAACAACAAAGCCCTTAAAGGAGCCTTGCCCGACAATTACTTTTCGCGTTTGGGTTTAGATGTAACCAAACTGGCATCTTTGCTCGATACTATCAACGACATTGATACCACCAAAGATCCCAAGCACGATGTAGTGGGCAAAGTATATGAATACTTCCTTTCCAAATTTGCCCTGGCAGAAGGAAAAGGAAAAGGAGAGTTTTACACCCCAAAAAGTATTGTAAACCTCATTGCCGAAATGATAGAACCCTACAAGGGCATTATCTATGACCCTGCATGCGGTTCGGGTGGTATGTTTGTGCAATCCATCAAGTTTATTGAGGCACATCACGGCAACAAAAAAGAAATATCCATTTACGGACAGGAATACACCAACACCACCTACAAACTGGCAAAAATGAACCTTGCAATTCGGGGTATTAGTGGTAACCTGGGCGAAAAAGCAGCGGACACTTTTGGCGACGACCAGCACAAAGACCTGAAAGCAGATTACATAATGGCAAACCCCCCTTTTAACCAAAAGGACTGGCGAGCCGAAAACGAACTGATTGACGACCCACGCTGGAGGGGTTATGATGTGCCACCCAAAAGCAACGCCAACTATGGTTGGATTTTAAATATGGTTTCCAAACTTTCCGAAAATGGAATAGCTGGTTTTATTTTGGCAAATGGTGCTTTGAGTGGCGGTGGCGAAGAATACAAAATACGCAGAAAACTCATTGAAAATAATTTGGTGGAAGCCATTTTGGTATTGCCACAAGATATGTTTTACACCACAAATATCAGTGTTACGGTTTGGATACTGAATAAAAATAAAAAAGCCCATAGCCGAAGCATAGGCGATGAACAACGCCATTACCGCAACCGTTCAACAGAAATTCTGTTTATGGATTTGCGACAAATCGGCGAACCTTTTGAAAAGAAATTTATTCAGTTTGGTGAGCAACACATTAAAGATATTGGTAAAACATATCACACCTGGCAGCAGGAGAACAACAACTACAAAGACATTCCTGAATATTGCTATTCTGCAAGCTTTGACGAAGTAGTAAAAAAGGATTTTTCCCTTGTACCAAGCAAATACATTGAGTTTGTTAATCGTGACGAAAATATTGATTTTGATGAGAAAATGAAAGCCTTGCAAAAGGAGTTTGCCGAACTATTGAAAGCCGAAGAAGCATCAAAAAAAGAATTAGTAAACGTTTTCAAGGAATTGGGATATGAGCTCTAAAAATGAGATAGTAATATATCAGGCTGACGAACTTACAAAAGCTGAAGTGCAGATTGATGATGAAACAGTTTGGCTCAGTCAGGAACAAATGGCAAGCTTGTTTGGAAGAAACAGAGTAGCCATTACCCAACATATTGGCAATATTTTTAAAGAAGGTGAACTAAATAAAGAAGTGGTATGTAAGGATTTCTTACTAACCACTCAACACGTTGCAATTACAGGGAAAAATCAAATTAGCAAGATCAAACTATACAACCTTGATGTAATAATTTCTGTTGGCTATAGGGTAAAATCCAAACAAGGTACTCAATTCCGGATATGGGCGAATCAGATATTAAAGGATTATCTGTTGAAAGGTTATTCCATAAACAACCGAATGAACCGCATTGAAGATAATTTGCAAAAATTACATGAAAAGGTTAACCGTATTGATTTACATATAAATACAGCTCTGCCGCCTGTGCAGGGAATTTTCTTTAACGGACAAATTTTCGATGCCTATACTTTTGTATCAGATATTGTTAGATCAGCTAAAAAATCGATTGATTTGATTGATAACTATGTTGACGATAGTGTGCTGGTTATATTAGGAAAAAGAACCAATAAGGTATCTGCCTGTATTTATACTCAAAATATTAGTAAACAACTAAAACAAGACCTTGAAAAGCACAATGCTCAATATTCAGCAATTGAGGTCAAGATTTTAAAACATACCCACGACCGTTTTTTGATTATCGACAATTCAGTAGTGTATCATATTGGTGCAAGTATCAAAGATTTAGGAAAAAAATGGTTTGCTTTTACCAGGATAGATAGCTTTACCCATGAAATTACCAGCAAGTTGAAAGGAGAGGTAAATGAAGAATTATAAACGATTAGGTGATTACATAAAGGAATTGAAAGTTCGTAATACAGAACAAAAGGCAGAAAAACTTTTGGGAATTAATATTGATAAATATTTTATGCCCTCGGTTGCCAATGTTGTTGGAACTGATTTGTCGGTTTATAAAATCGTGAAGAAAAATCAATTTGCTTGCAATAGAATGCACGTAGGCAGAGATTACAGATTGCCGATTTCAATGTCAAAAACTGATGAAGAATTTATGGTTTCGCCAGCTTATGATGTTTTTGAAATTAAAAATCCTGAAATTCTTTTCCCTGAATATTTGATGATGTGGTTTTCAAGAAGAGAATTTGACCGGAATGCATGGTTTTATACCGATGCCGATGTTCGTGGCGGGTTACATTGGAAGGCTCTCTGCGATATGCAATTACCCATCCCATCCATCACTAAACAACACGAAATAGTAAAAGAATACAATGTAATCCAAAACCGCATAGCCCTAAACCAGCAACTGATTCAAAAACTGGAAGAAACTGCGCAGGCTATTTATAAAGCTTGGTTTGTGGAGTTTGAATTTCCTGATGAAAACGGAAAGCCTTATAAAAGTAATGGTGGGGAAATGGTTTGGAATGAAGAATTGCAAAAGGAAATTCCGCTTGGGTGGAAAGTTGGGAAATTGGATGATGTTAAAAGTTCTACACTTGGTGGCGATTGGGGGAAAGATTTACCAATTGATAATTACACAAAAGAGGTTTACTGTATTCGTGGAACGGACATACCCGCAGCTTCTATTGGGCAAAAGGGTAACATTCCTACAAGATATATTCTAGATAAGAACCTTGTAAACAGAAAACTTGAGGCCTTTGATATTGTAACCGAGATTTCGGGAGGCAGTCCAACTCAATCAACAGGTAGAAGTGTTTTCATTCTAAACAAACCTGCAATATGTTCTAATTTTTGCAGAGTAATAAAAGCCAAAAAGCATTTTGAAATGTATTTGTATTGCACAATAAAATATTTATACAATGCAGGAATGCTTTTTACTTACGAGAATAGTTCAAATGGTGTTAAAAATCTTGCACTAGAAGACTTATTTAATGAAGAACGAATTGCAATTCCAAAACCTAATATATTAAAAGAATTTGATAAAGTATTTCTAACTATAAATAGTTATATCAATGCTATTGGAATGGAATTGGAGTTGTCTAATGAATTAAGAAACCTTCTTCTTTCCAAACTCGCTACAATAGAGAATTAACAATGAAATTCACCGAAGAAAAATTAGAACGGGCATTTACCGAGTTATTGGGGCAGGAAGGTTTTCCCCACCATCTGGGCATTACCATTCTCTTTAAGCTTGCTGAAGTATTGGAAAATATAAAATAAAGGTACAATGAACAGCGAAATACTCATCTACCAAAACCCACAAGGAGATATCAAAATAGACGTTCGCCTGGAGGAAGAAACAGTTTGGCTTACGCAGGTGCAAATGGCTCAGCTTTTTGGAAAAGATAAACGAACTATTTCCGAGCATATTGGCAATATTTTCAGGGAAGGGGAATTGGAAGAAAATGTGGTTGTCCGGAAATTCCGGATAACCACTCAACACGGCGCCATTGCAGGCAAAACGCAGGAAGTGGGAGTAAAAGGTTACAATCTTGATGTTATTATTTCAGTAGGCTATCGTGTGAAATCATCTCAAGGTACACAATTCCGCATCTGGGCTACCCAAAGACTCAAAGAATATATCATTAAGGGTTTCGCCCTTAATGATGACCGTTTTAAGTCGGGAACTTCGATGAATTACTTCAATGAATTGCAGGAACGCATTCGGGAAATCCGTTTATCGGAACACTTCTTTTACCTATAAAAAAAATTTGAAAATGCCCGAACAACAAAACATAGAATACAAACAAAGCTGGCACGACGATTATCTGAAATGGGTTTGCGGTTTTGCTAATTCTATTGGTGGTATTATTTATATTGGTATAGATAACAAAGGAAATGTTTCTCATTTGGCAGATTATGCAA
>JAIFNN010000142.1 GCA_020047715.1 Bacteroidota bacterium
TTTATGTTGCTCTGTTAATAGGCCTTGATTTTCACAAAAGATTCAATTATTCAAAAATAACATCAAAAGAAATCAAATGCCTAAGGGTTACTACCCGATTAAAAAAAGTAAACACCTGTGTTGTGCAAGTAAAAATACGCAACTTTTTACCGGATGGTTTGGAATGGTTTTTTTTGCAGGCCTCTTGATCTTTACCCAAAATGTGAATTTCATGCTTTCTTCGGTTCATAAAAATTTACCTACTTCAACACAATCTCCCTTATAAATCCTTTACTTTGCAGGAAAATCTTTTAACTTTTGTGTGATGGGCTTGGAAAGCATTGATGCAGCAGCGTTTCTGTTACGTCTCAACCTTATTCTTTTATTTCTGGGAGCTTTGGCGATAATTGTTCTTCCCGGCAGAGGCAAGCCTGTTGCTGCCGGTATTTCGGTTGTTCTTATTTCGATTGTTTCCGGAATTCTTGCCTTGCACAGCATGCGAAACAGTGGGGTAGAGGCTGTGTTTTCAATGGGTTCATTCATTGGGGATGTCCGCCTGCGAATCGACAGCCTTTCCGCCTGGTTTATTCTTATCATTGCCTTTGTAACTATCACGGGTGTGGTATATGGAATAGGCTACCTGAAAGCCTACAAGCCGCTTTCCGCGATATCTTCACTGCATTGGTTTTTCTTCCTTCTGTTTCAGTCGTCGATGTTTTGGGTTTGTATGGTGCAGAATGGAATCGCCTTTATCATGGTTTGGGAGATTATGTCGATTTCCTCGCTTTTCCTCGTAGTGTTCGATCATACCAATCCCCGCGTACTGAAATCCGGCATCAATTACATGGTACAGATGCATCTTTCGGTAGTCTTCCTGAGCATTGCCTTTATTTGGGTTTATTTCAAAACGGGCTCATGGGATTTTACAGGGATTGAAACCTATTTTACCCGCTTCCCCAATATAGGACTGTTTGTTCTGTTTTTCATAGGGTTTGGCCTAAAGGCAGGCTTTATAGGTCTGCATACCTGGCTTCCGCATGCTCACCCGGCTGCTCCTTCGCATGTTTCAGGGGTAATGTCGGGGGTAATTGTGAAAATGGGTATTTATGGGATTTTTAGAGTTATCACTTTTCTTAAGGCCGATTACCTTTTGCTGGGTGAAATTATTATCGGCCTCTCCCTCGTTACGGGCCTTTTTGGGATAATGAACGCTTCGGTACACCGCGATTTCAAAAAGATGTTGGCCTATTGCACCATCGAAAACATCGGTATCATAGGCATCGGTATCGGATTGGGACTAATCGGGATAGCACTCGATCAAAGCGTTCTCTACTTCCTCGGGTTTGGGGGTGCCCTGATGCATGTGCTCAACCATTCCCTCTTTAAATCGTTGCTTTTCTATTCGGCAGGCTCGGTGTATCAGCAGACGCATACCCGTGACATGAACAAACTTGGGGGCTTGCTTGGTCTTATGCCCCATACGGGCGGTCTGTTTCTCGTCGGAGCCATTGCAATTGCCGGGTTTCCCCCGCTTAACGGATTTATCTCCGAATTCCTCATTTACAGCGGACTGCTCCACGCAATCCAATCCCCCGGAGTAGATCAGATAACACTCATGATCCTTGCCTTTGCCGGACTTAGCATCATTGGGGGGATTTCGGTGCTTACCTTCACAAAAACCTTTTCGGCTCTTTTCCTTGGATCTCCCCGGATAAAACTTGAACATGAACCCCGTGAGGTTTCCAAACTAATGCTGGTGCCACAGTACCTTACGGTGGGCGCCATGCTGGCAGTTGCTTTTATGCCCTTTTTGTTCCTGAAAATCGCTGTGCAAATACTCGATGTAAACTTCCCGGGTTCACACTTGCTTGAAAATGCTGACGTTCCGGGTTACGCCTCGCTTCTCCGTCATATAAGCCTCTTTTCTCTGATGTTCCTGCTGTTGATCGGATTCGTGGCCGGTCTTCGGTATTTCCTTACCCGCAACACCGTGGTCCTTCACAATGAAACCTGGGGATGTGCCTATACGGCTCCCAATACCCGAATGCAATACACCGGAAAATCGTTCTCCAAAAGTTTCGCCAAACTCTTTGGCTTTATACTCCTCGAACGCAAAGAATTTAACGAGCTGCAGGCCAACGATGTTTTTCCGCAGCGAAGAAAATACTCTTCCCACTATTCCGATATTTTTGAGAAGAAACTAATTCAGCCTTTTTCCAAGCAGCTCAATCGCTTTACAAACCTGTTCACCTTTATTCAGAATGGGAGAATTCAGACCTATGTAGTTTATGGAATTGCTTTTATTTTAATCGTCTTCTTCGGGACAATATTCAATCTATGGCATTGATCAACATTTTCCTGGCCAGCACATTGGTCTCTGTGATCGCAATTCTCATTGCCGACAGCAGGGGAAAGGGGATGGTTGTGCTTGCCTCGGTACTTGTTAATGCCGGCATAAGCAGTTTCGCTGCGGTTCAGGTGCTTATGGGAAATAGTTTTGATTTTATGCTCTCGGGGTCCATCCCCTTTGGAGAGGTTAGTATTAAAGTGGATGCACTTTCCGCCTGGTTTATCCTTACTTTTAATTTTACCCTTATTACTTCGGCGCTTTATGGACTTCAGTACATGAAGCGTTATGTGGCGCAGAAGAGCGAAATGGCCCTGCACTGCATCTCCTTTGTGTTGGTGCATCTGGCACTAACCGCAATCCTTGTGGTGCAGAACGCCTTGGTCTTTTTGCTTTTCTGGGAACTAATGGCCCTCTCGGCCTTTATCCTGGTGATTTTCGAGCATCATAAGCCCAAAACCATTAGGGCAGGAATCAATTACCTTGTTCAATCACATATCTCCATCGTTTTTCTGATGCTGGGTTTTATTTACGTGGCCTTTAAAACCGGCTCGTACAGTTTTAGTGCAATCACGGCTTTTTCAACCTCCCAGCCCGCTCTTGCAGGAACACTGCTCTTCCTGTTTTTCTTCATAGGTTTTGCCATTAAGGCAGGCTTTGTGCCTTTCCATACCTGGTTGCCCTATGCACACCCTGTTGCACCCTCCCATGTGTCGGGACTTATGTCGGGAATTGTTATCAAATCAGGAATATATGGGATTCTAAGGATGGTTTTGCTTATCAAAGCCGATTTTACAACCATTGGCTACATTATTCTATTTGTTTCGATCGTCTCGGGCGTATACGGGGTGATGCTCGCAATAATACAACACAACCTCAAAAGACTCCTGGCATATCACAGTATTGAAAATATCGGGATTATTGGCATCGGGATAGGAGTGGGGTGCATAGGGCTGGGAAATGGAAATTATGGGATGATAGCGCTTGGATTCTCGGGTGCATTGCTCCATACGCTCAACCATTCCTTATTCAAGTCGGCTCTCTTTTATGCAGCAGGCAACGTTTATCTGGCTGCGCATACCATGAATGTGGAGCGATTAGGGGGTATGATTAAGCTGATGCCCAAAACTGCAATCCTTTTCCTGATCCCCGCTATCGCAATCAGCGGACTCCCTCCCCTTAACGGTTTTGTCTCGGAATTCCTCATTTATGGAGGCATTTTCAACTGGCTCTCCAATGCAGGACTGGTAGGGATGATCGTCGTAGGGTTCTCCTTGCTTTCACTTGTTTTTATAGGGGGATTGGCGGTGTTGTGCTTTACAAAAGCCTTTAGTATTGTTTTCCTCGGATCTCCCCGGAAAACACTCCCCGAAAATATCCGGGAAGCAGGTTTTTGGCAATTGTTTCCCATGTATCTGGCTGTATTCGCCATTATCCTTATCGGCCTGTTCCCCACGCTTTTTATTGGAATCCTGCAGCAACCCTTATCTCTTTTTATCGGGGGATTTATCCCGCAGGCCGGAAGTATGGGTTTCGATGCGGTTTCGTCGCTCTCTGAAATAATCTACCTTAGCCTTGGACTTATACTCCTAGTGATTCTGGTGCTGAGGCTGAGAAAGTGGATAACCCGCAACGCTTCTGTAACTTTCGAACCCACCTGGGGATGCGCTTACCCTTCTGCTGCTCCTAACCTGCAATACACCGCAAACTCCTTTATCCGCACCTACACCAAGCTGGCAAAGCCTTTCCTTGATATAGGAAAGCGCGAAATCGATATCGACGAGGCTTTTCCCTCGAAAAAACAATACGCCACCCAACCTTACGATAAAATCGAGCGTTACCTGATAGATCGTCCGCTGAAGGCAATCAAGGTTTTCATCGGATGGTTTCTTTTTCTGCAAAACGGGAAGTTGCAGCGTTATATTTTATATGAGATAATTTTCATTCTGTCGGTTATTGCCATCCCGTTCTTTTATGAAAAAATAGTGAGTTTCTTGAATGTTTTAAACCATTTGTGATATGATCGGATTCATTCTAATTGTTTTCGTCAGTTTGTTTTTTACGGGGATCATCATCCGCACAAAGAGCCTTGCTGCTGGCAGAAAAGGCCCGGGAATTCTGCAGCCCCTCAAAGACATAATCCGCTTGTTCCGGAAAGGCAGCGTTTACAGCCAAACCACCAGTTTTATCTTTCGTTTGGCCCCGGTGGTATACTTTTCATCCGTAGTGATGGCCAGTTTGCTTGTCCCCTTCGGCCCTTCAAGGGCTGTGATCGGCTTTGAAGGCGACTTTATCTTTTTCGCGTATGTTCTTGGACTCGGAAAGTTTTTCAATATCATCTCTGCCATGGACACTGGAAGCAGTTTCGAGGGAATGGGAGCCAGCCGTGAAGCCCTTTTCAGCATGTTTGCCGAACCCGCTTTTTTTATCCTCATGGGATCTTTTGCCCTGCTAACGGGATTCACATCCTTTTACGACATCTTTAATGCAATCCACCTTAATTCTTATACAGGCTACGCATTGGGTACAATGGCAGCTCTGGTTCTTGTGCTGCTGGCAATGATCGAAAACAGCCGCATGCCTGTCGATGATCCAAAAACCCACCTCGAACTGACCATGGTGCATGAGGTTATGATTCTCGACAACAGCGGTTTCGACCTGGGTCTGATTCTTTATACCGGTTACCTGAAGTTTGCCATGTACGGCGCACTTATTGCCAATTTTTTTATCGGGGGATTGGCTTTGAACCTGGCTTTACCGATTTATCTGCTTATACAGTTCTCCTTTGCTGTTGCGGTGGGACTCATAGAATCGTTTATGGCACGCTTCCGGATGAGTCATAACGCACAGTTTATCTTCGCACTCTCCAGTGTCAGCTTTCTGATATTTTTTGGGGTGCTGCTGATTATGGGAAAACTCAACTAAACCTCAACCTCAACCTCAACCATGATAAACCTCCTCCTCATCGTTTTCATCATCAGCCTGCTATACCTGTCTATCGCTAACAGGCTGGGAACCTATATTAAAATACTCTCGTTCCAGGGCTTTATTCTCTTTGGGGTAACCTACCTGCAACTTCAGGAAATCAATCCCTGGAACCTGGGAGTGATAATGCTCGAAACTATTGTTTTCAAAGCCATTGCAGTACCCTATTTCCTGGCATATCTTTTAAAGCGCAACCACATCACCAAGGAGGCGGAACCTTATCTGCCGAATTTCCTCTCTCTTGTTATCGTTACCTTTATTATTGTCATTACCATTTTGCTTGCAGACTCCATCAAAGACAGCCATCTTGACAAGATTTTCTTTGTGGTTGCTCTTTCCACGCTGTTTGTTGGCTTGTATATCATAGCCACCCGACGAAAAATCATCACCCACGTAATGGGTTATCTGATTATTGAAAACGGGGTCTTTGTTTTGTCACTGGCAGTTGGCAACGAGATGCCGATGCTGGTAAACCTGGGGATTATGCTTGATATTTTCGCCAGCGTGCTCATCCTTGGCGTCTTCCTGAATAAGATCGGCGATGTTTTCAAGGATGTGAGTGTTGATCAGCTTAACAAACTTAAAGATTATTAATATTTCCC
>JAIFNN010000009.1 GCA_020047715.1 Bacteroidota bacterium
CCATAGGAGTCAAGGAGAGTTTCAACTTTGGGCCAGTCGAGCCAGCATTTCCCGGCCCCGGCATTCGGGTTGACAATAACCAGCCAGTTTTCTTTCCAATCGTCCTTCATATGCATGGATTTTAAAAGAAGCTCAAAGTTAAGCTAAATTTCATTCATAAAAACAAGCAATATTTTATTGATTTTCGGGTTTAAACTATACTTTTGGAAAAAGGATTTGTGCCTGAAAAGGCGGTTGAGGGTAAAATTGCTTGGCATTACAGCCTTGCTATTTTTGTTGATAACGTGTTAACAACCTCTTTACAACCTTTAAATAACCTGTTAACAATATAAAGTTGTCAAAAAAATGGGGACTGTTATTTAAGTAGTAAATTTGAATCCCCCGAGAAAAATATTATTTTGTAAAAAAACATATACTACATGGGTAAAGTAATTGCGTTGGCGAATCAGAAGGGTGGGGTTGGAAAGACCACTACGGCCATTAACCTGGGCGCCAGTTTTGCTGTTCTTGAGAAGAGAACCCTTATTATTGATGCTGATCCGCAGGCGAATGCCACATCGGGGACAGGTTTTGACATCCGAAAGGTAAAGACGAGTATTTACGAGTGTCTGGTAGAGGACGTTGATCCCAATCAGATCATTCTGAACTCGGAAATGGAGTATCTTGATCTGATTCCCTCGCATATTGATCTTGTTGGAGCAGAGATTGAAATGCTCAATTTGCCAGAAAGAGAGTACATGTTGAAAAAGGTTGTTGAAAAGGTGCGCGACAAGTATGACTACATATTGATCGACTGTTCCCCTTCTTTGGGATTGATCACCGTAAATTCCCTTACAGCTGCCGATTCGGTTTGCATACCGGTACAATGCGAATATTTTGCTCTTGAAGGGCTTGGTAAGCTTCTCAACACTATAAAGATTATTCAGAGTCGCCTGAACCCCGATCTGGAAATCGAAGGTTTTCTGCTAACCATGTACGATGCTCGTTTGCGCCTTTCCAACCAGGTGGTTGAAGAGGTAAAGAAGCATTTCCAGGAAATGGTTTTTGAAACCATCATACAACGAAACATCAAGCTCAGTGAGGCGCCCAGTTTCGGGAAGCCCTGCATATTGTACGATGCTGAATCGAAGGGTTCGGTGAACTATCTGAATCTTGCAAGGGAAATTTTGCAGAGGAATGATCAGACTTTAATAAAGAATGTCGAGAAAATAATTGAATAAAACTGTATTATGGCCGCAAAAAATGTGCTGGGAAGAGGGCTTGGAGCTTTAATCGAAAGTGGTGATATTGAAACTGCAAAACCAGCGGTTGATACCATTAGCGAGGTTGCGATTGCTGATATCGAAGCAAATCCCTGGCAACCCCGATCGAAATTTGACGAGGATGCTTTGGAAGAGCTTGCTGAATCGATAAAACAAATTGGGATTATACAACCCGTTACAGTGAGAGTACTGGAGAACGGGAAATTCCAGCTAATCACAGGGGAGAGAAGGTTCAGGGCATCCAAATTAATTGGCCTGAAAAAGATACCGGCCTACATCAGGGTCGCCGACGACCAGAATATGCTCGAAATGGCACTTGTGGAAAACATCCAGCGCGAAGACCTGGACTCGATCGAGGTAGCCATTAGTTATCAGAGGCTTATAGAGGAATGCAACCTTACCCAGGAAAACCTTAGTGAAAGAGTCGGCAAAAAAAGATCTACCATCACAAACTATTTAAGACTTTTGAAGCTTCCTGCCGGAATTCAGCTCGGACTGCGGAACTTGAAGATTTCCATGGGCCATGCACGTGCACTTATCAATCTTGAGGACATTGAGGATCAGCAGTATGTTTTTGAGGAGACTATAAAAAACGATCTCTCGGTGCGAAAAGTTGAGGAACTCGTTCGTAAGCTCCAGGCTGGAATCAAGGAAGAGAAAAATCCTGCCGATGGCAAGGGGAGCGGAACCGAGGCGAAGGAATATGAAGATCTTACAACCCACCTTTCCAAACATTTTGGGACAAAAGTTGACTTCAAGAGAAATACTAAAGGCACGGGAAAAATCGTTATCCCATTCACTTCCGATGAGGAACTCGAAAGGATAATTGCTATATTGGATAAACTGAATGCCTGAAATTGCCCTGACCGATAAATATCTCATGCAAAAATACAGGAGAACCTGCCTTACGCTTCTGTTTTTTTGTGTTGTCTTTTTTAGTTTGCACTCCCAGGAGTTGCAACCGCAGTCTGAGCCTGAGCCCCAGCCCCGGGATACAACCACATACGACGAGTCGTATAAACTTGACTCATCTTACCACAACCCACAGAAAGCCGCACTTATGTCGGCCCTTCTTCCCGGGCTCGGTCAGATCTACAATAAAAGGGTTTGGAAAGTTCCTATTGTTTATGCGGGATTTGGTACCCTGGCTTTTTTTATTCACTATAACCAGAAAGGTTATCTTTTATGGAAACAGGCTTACATCGACTTTCCCGATTACGACCTTGAATATGATTTCCCTCTTACCATCGATCAGATTGACCGTACCAAGAACTCCTACAAACGCTACAGGGACCTTTCAATAATTGGAACTGCGGGTTTCTACCTTCTGCAAATCATCGATGCCACTGTGGATGCCTATTTGTTTAATTGGGACATCAGTGAGGATCTGAGCCTTAGGATTGAGCCTTCCATAATCCAATCGCCTTCGTTTTTAATTGCCCCTTCACCCAATACCTTTGCCCTTAGGGCTTCCGTTTCTTTTTAATTGCATGTTGCCCTTATTTAGGCCTGATAGCAAAGGGATAAGAGCATTTTATGTGTTCTCCATTTTCAAGGAATTGTGATCTGTAATTATCCTAAAGTCGATTAATATTTTTTTATTCTATATATTTGTCCAAATTTAAAAAGCCATAATGAATTCAGGAAAATTTATCTTTTGTCTGCTTTTAGTGATGATGGCCACCAGCAAAGACTTGTGGGCTGATGATAAGGACACAATCAGGATCGACGACACTGTTGTGATCTCCGGGTTTGAAAGCAATCTTGACAGTTTATTGAATCTTTACTATGTGCAAATGGGCGTTCAGATAGAGGATGCTGATAGTCTGATATATCTGGAAGATGATTTGCTGGTTCCGGATTTTCCGGATTCGGTATATATCGATCGCCTCGGCAGATTGCCTGTGGTTATGGATATGTCGTACAACCGTATCGTTAAAAATTTCATCACCCTTTATACCCATAGTCGTCGCGACCGCGTTCAGATAATGCTTCGCCTGACCGATTACTATTTTCCTATGTTTGAGGAGATTCTTGATCAGTATGGCATTCCCGAAGAACTGAAGTATTTGTCGGTCATAGAGTCGGCACTTAACCCTCGTGCGGTTTCCAAAGCCGGTGCTACCGGGATGTGGCAGTTTATGTATTACACCGGAAAAACGTATGGATTGAATGTAAACTCTCTGGTTGACGAGAGGCGCGATCCCCTTAAAAGCACAATAGCTGCAGCCAGCTTTCTGAAAGATCTTTATGTTATTTATAACGACTGGACCCTGGTTATCGCTGCCTACAACTGCGGTCCGGGCAATGTGAACAAAGCCATTCGCCGTGCCGGTGGAAAGCGGAATTACTGGGACATCTATTATTACCTCCCCCGGGAAACCCGTGGTTATGTGCCTGCTTTTATTGCTGCAACCTATGTTATGAATTATGCATCGGAGCATAATCTGTATCCGGCTGCGGTGGATTTTGAATTTCATACCGACACCATAATGGTGCACGATAAGCTCCACCTTAAGCAGGTTTCAGAGGTTATGGGGATTCCAATCGACCAGCTAAGGGATCTTAATCCCCAGTTCAAATACGACATAATTCCGGGCGACAGCAAGCCCTATGCGCTTCGTATTCCCCAAAAACAGTCGATGCGTTTTATCGAATTGCAGGACTCGATTTTTGCCTGGAAGGACTCCGTATTTTTCAATAAAGACAATGTGATCATAAGTCCCACAGCAAAAACCACCTTCATTGCGGATCTTCCGGCAGACAAATACACAAAGCTCACCTACACGGTTAAGGCAGGGGATAATCTTGGTTTTATTTCCACCTGGTATAATGTACAGCTTTCTGATATCAGGTATTGGAACAATATCCGACAAAATATGATCCGCACAGGTCAGAAACTTGTGATCTATGTTCCAAATGCACGAGCGGATAAATACCGTAATATTGATAACCTGAGTTTCGAGGAAAAACAGTCCCAGGCTGGCAAACCTCTCACAACTCCTGCCACGGTCAAACCTGCCACTGCAAGCCAAACAGCCAGTTCCTCATATTCGGGCGATTACGAAACTTATACGGTTCGCTCGGGAGATACGCTTTGGGAAATCGCCAAGAAATTCCCGGGAGTAAGCGACACCGACATTGCCCGATTGAACAACATGAGAGATGGCGATAGCATTAAGCCCGGACAAGTTATAAAAATCAAAAGGAAGAGCTGAGGTATTAACAAATTCTGAGGCTATGAAACCTTTTCAGACCTTGCTTTTTATTTTCAGTGTTTTTCTCATGCTTTTTCTTTTGGCATGGATCTTTCCTGAAAATGGAATCAGGGTGGGGAATTTAGGTACATTGAAGTTTGCCTCAATTAACGACTATACGGAAAAAGATACGGTTCAATATGCCGATATTTCCAACATTCTGGAAAGTGCCCGCTTCGCCTTACCTGATGAAGAGACCGATTCGGTAATTATTTCTTCCAACGACAGTCTGTCGGTCGAAGAATTACCTCAATTATCGGATATTCTTGTTGCTGACAGCGACAGTCTTCGGAAAATTACCTTTGCCCTGGAGTATGTCGGCGAAGATCCCACTGTGTTGTTCCCTTTTTTCCGCAAGCTCAAAAACGCAAAGTCGCAGAAGAAATTGGTACGCATTCTTCATTATGGCGATTCACAGATTGAAGCCGATCGCATGAGTTCATTTATCCGTAACAAAATGCAGATTACCTTTGGCGGGTCGGGCTGTGGCACTGTACCGGTTGTGCCTTTGTATAACGGACAACTAAGCATAAAACAGGAGTATTCCGACAATTGGAAGAGGTTCACTGGATTTGCCAATGTCGACAGTTCCCTTGATCATGAGCGTTTTGGTGCGCTCATGGCATTTGCCAGACAGGGGTATGCTGATACGTTAATGGGTTCAAAGAACAAAACCTGGCTCAAATTCCAAACGTCTCCACTTGCTTACACCAGTTCCCGGAAGTATTCCGAAGTCTCACTTTATTTGCAGGGTGATTTTGAGCCTGTGAGAATTCATGTTTTCCAAAACGATTCGATAATCGACTCATTGAGTTTGAAACCTTCTCGCAGTCTTAAAAAGCTCAAATGGCACTTCGATAAAACACCCGATGAGCTGACATTTGCTTTTTCAGGAAACGGTTTTACCAATATCTATGGCATTTCTCTCGATAATTCATGGGGGGTGGCTCTCGATAATATTCCCTTGCGGGGGAGCGCCGGTCTGGTGTTCTCCAAGACCGATACAGCTTTTCTGGCACAGATGTACAAGATGATGGATGTTGGGATGATAATTCTCCAGTTTGGTGGTAATGTGATTCCCTATATGAAAGACAATTTTTCAGCATATGAAAACTATCTAAAACGCGAACTGGCAGTAATTAAGAAAATCCTTCCGGGAATTCCTGTCATTGTAATTGGTCCGTCGGACATGTCGATCAAAGAAAAGGACAAGTTTGTTACCTATCCGAATCTGGAGGGCGTAAGGGATGCAATGCGGAAAGCCACGCTTGAGTCGGGCTTTGTTTTTTGGGATATGTATCAGGCTATGGGAGGAAGGAATTCTATGCCCAGCTGGGTATCGGCCGATCCTCCCCTTGCAATTTCCGACTACGTGCATTTTAATGCTATGGGAGCAAAAATTATTGCTGAGATGTTTTCGAACGCCCTGTTAAACGAGTACAAGATGTGGAGTTTAAAAACCAATCCCGCGAAATAGCATATGACAGGTATCAGAGACATACTGCTCTATTCGGCCGAAAAACCTCTGCTGTTTACCCAATTGTACTTCTGGATATTTTTTGCCATAATTCTCGCAATATATTCGGTTATTTATCCATACCGTAGCTTTCGCAATTTGTTTCTGTTTATTGTCAGCATATTCTTCTACTGGAAAACCAGCGGGATATTCTTTCTCCTGCTAATTTTCACGACCTTTTCGGATTTTTATATCGGTAATTTTATTTTTCGCAGCCAAAAGCCGCTGGCTCGTAAACTTTTGGTTAGCCTCAGCGTCATCCTTAACCTTGGCATTCTTTCTTATTTCAAATATTCGTATTTCTTCACCAACAGCATCAACAAGCTTTTCAATACCAGTTTCGAGCCGTACAATTTCCTTGCTGATTTCTCGAATGCCATTACCGGCTCTCATTTCGACATTTCGGTTATCGGGCTACCGGTTGGGATTTCCTTCTTTACCTTTCAGGCCATTTCGTATACGGTTGACATGTACAGAAAGAAAATTGAGCCTGTGAGGAATGTCATCGATTTTGGCTTTTATGTTTCTTTTTTTCCCCAACTTGTTGCCGGTCCCATCGTCAGAGCTTCTGAGTTTATTCCGCAGTTGTACAAACGTTTCCACCTTACAACAGAAGAGTTTGGATATTCGATTTTCTTGATTCTTAGTGGATTAATGAAAAAGATGTTTATTGGAGATTACCTGGCTGTAAACCTTATCGATCGTGTGTTTGCCAATCCAATCGGATATTCGGGCTTCGAGAACCTGATGGCACTTTACGGTTATTCCCTTCAGGTCTACTGCGATTTTTCCGGGTATACCGATATTGCCATAGGAATCTCCTTGTTGATGGGATTTCGGCTCCCCCGGAATTTCAACTCCCCCTATAAGGCCGACAACCTGGGGAATTTTTGGAAACGCTGGCACATCTCATTATCGTCGTGGCTTAAGGATTATCTCTATATCCCTTTGGGTGGAAACCGTCATGGCGAGTTCCGTACAAATATCAACCTTATGCTGACAATGGTATTAGGGGGATTATGGCATGGGGCCAGTTGGCAGTTTGTTATCTGGGGAGGGTTGAACGGGATTGGAATCCTTGTATACAAATATTGGAAAAGGATCAGCCCATATGAGCATAGCACGCACTGGACAGCACATCTTTGGAAGGTCTTCCTGACCTTTAACTTCATAACGTTTACCCGTATCTGGTTCCGGTCTGATTCTATGGAACACGCTAACCAGCTGATGTCTCAGATATGGAACAATTTCAATTTCAGTATCATCCCCCAGGTACTCCTATCCTTTAAATTCGTTTTCCTGATAATGCTTTTCGGGTATATCATGCACTGGTTACCCGGCTCTTTTAAAGCATGGTACAGGGAATGGTTTATCAGGACCCCGGTTTACGCAAAAGCGGGAATAGTGGTAGGAATTATTTTTGTGATTTACCAGTCGTGGTCGGCAGGCTTGCAACCCTTTATCTATTTCCAGTTTTAAACTTCTTTTACCTTTCTCCAAGTTTAGCTTTCTCGTAATCGGGCGACACAAGGTACTTTTCACCTTCAGGAGTCATCTGGGTATGTCCGAAATTGTGTTTGTACGTCTTCCAGGTCATCGAATCGTGGTGAATGGCTCCGGAAATTACCTGAAAATGATGGGCAACTCCAAGGTAAAAGAAAATAAGGAAGGCTGTTACCGCGGAATACCGTAAGACAGGCTTTAATTTCAGTGCCTGACTAACTGTTAAGGCAAAGGGTATTGCAAGGAGCCCGTAGTAATCGATAATTGGCCTCAGCCCAAATCCTCCGCCATACCACCAGGTCCACCAGCAAAGCATAACATAGATGCTAATCGGTATTATGAAGATTAGCGGGAGAAACCAATCTTTCAGATTTTTCAGGCTTAACGCTATCCCGATTACTGAAAAAACCATAATGGGACTATAAATAAGCCAACCTTTGCGGAAGCCGAACAAGCCTTTCAGTATAACGGGATCATTCCAGAAAAACCGTTCCCCCGAACTATAGGAGAAAAACAAGTAATGTCCGGTTTGTTGCTTCCAGTAAAGGAATTGCGGCATCCAAACGAGGAATATCCCTGTAATAATAATCAGGGTTAAATGGGGCTTTTTCAGGAAAAGCAGTACACGCTGCCAAAATCCCTTGAAATTCTGAATGCCGAAAAGCAAGGGGAAAAGTATCAGAAGGCTGTTTGTTGGGCGGATAAGACTGATGATTCCGAGCAGCAATCCCATGAATATTGAATTCAGGTAACCTGGTTTTTCAATCCATCGGATACTCACGTAAAGGAAAACGCAAATCATTCCGAAAGAGTAGGGGTGACTTATGGTTGAAACAGCGGTGTAATACAGCAGGTTGGAGGCCAGTACCAGCCCCAGCAGGGTGATGGCAACAACCCCATCGCTGAAATAGTTTTTAAGAATTTTTTTCAGGAATATCAATCCAATCAGCAGGTATAGTAAAGGACTGAATGCCAGAAGCATCTGGTATATTTCCGAAAATCCGTCGGTCTCAAATCCTAAAGGAGTAGCCAAAAGGTGAGCAGTAATAAAAAACGGGAAGTATAGATAAGCAAGCCCGGAACTGGTTTTAATAACCAACTTTCCTTCAGCGGTAGTCTCGGGCCAGTAGCGGTTTCCGTTGCGGGGATCGTCGTGCACAAACTCCAGACTTAAGTCGTTGTGGATAAAAATGGCGGGGAGGTATGCATAGTAAGAAATGGTATCCCAATAAATGACCCCGTTACCCCATTTCCAAATATGCAGATTGCTGGTTTGCAGGTAACTGAGAACCACTATGATTCCGATACTGATTCGGGATAGAATAAACCTGTTTTTTAAAAAGGATAAGTTCATAGTTATTTGAAAAAAGCATACCTGAAAATTGTAACCAGCATTTTGATTGCATCCATACTCTTGAATTTTTTTCCTTCAGCCTCATTTCGGGGGAAATAATTCACAGGCACTTCGGTTATGTTGTTCTTTTTGATCCTCAGGGCTTTCAGGATTATCTCAGCCTCAAAGCCAAAGCGGTTTTCCTTTAAATGGAGCTTGTTGTATAGTTCCCGGGTAAAGAGTTTGTATCCGCAAGCCACGTCGGTTAGTTTCACATTTATGAATATGGAAGTTAACCAGGTGAAAAAGCGGTTTGCCAGATACCTGCGGTAGGATGCCAAGGGGCGGGGAATCCCGGGCAAATAGCGCGAACCGTTGACAAATTCAACATTAAGGCTTTTCATAGCCACAATCATACCCGGCAAATCATGGGGGTAAAGCTCAAGGTCTGCATCCTGAATAAAAATCAGGTCGCCTTTACCGGAGTTGATTCCATGCCTGACAGCAGCACCTTTGCCGGAATTTTTTTCCATCCTGAGAAGGGTGTGGTCGCCCTGTTTATTTTCAATGTACGATTTTACAACCTGGTACGAATTATCCGACGAACCATCATCAACAATGATAATGTTATGCGATGATATAAATTCGGGAAGCTTCACTTCATCAAGCAAATCCAAAACCTGAACGATCAGTTCCTCCTCGTTGTACAAGGGTATTACAATGTCTATGGTCATCTTTTCTGAAGAGTTCGAAATTTATGAATCTTTTTTTTCTTATGCAAGATGGGATAAAATCGCCGGACTGCAAAGTGTAAAAAGGGAAAGCCCTCATATTATTTTATCATTGAAAGCCTTAATGGAGTGTTTTGCCACCGGGTTTCGAATTTAAAAACGATGTCTTCATTCTCTTTTATCTCGTTTTCATCGGCAATAATGTAATAATAGCCCTTTCTGGGTTCACCCAATTCTCGCAGCAGGATTTCCCCGCTTTCCTTTGATATGTAAAAGCTTGTTTCGTGACTGCAGGCAGCAAGTCCCGCTATATAAACCCCTTTTCCCCTGCTTATCGCGCCTACTTTTTCAGCCTGTTGCTTTTGCAAAACGGCACGGGCGTCCACATGTCTTTCAGGAAGGGCAACAAGATTAAAACCAATGCGAAAAAGCAATAAGGAAACAATTGTGATTTCAAGACGGAAGCTTCTGAGAAAGTAATAAGCAAAGAGCACGATCACCACAAAGACTGAACCCAAAATTGCCAGCCTTATCGGGTTGCTGAGAATGTTGAATTCATAAAAACCGGGGAACAACAAAGAAAGAGGAATCAAAAGCAAGAGGGAAAGGCCAAGAAGATTTTCGCTAAGGCTTGCCTGTTTGGGGATTTCTTTACGGAAATGAATGAATGCCACAACGCTGAGTAAAATCAATATGGGGTAGAGAGAAAAAATGTATCGGGGATACGACTCCACCGAAATCCAGTAAACCGGAATATTGAAGATGAAAACAAGGCTGAGGTACCTGAGAAATTCGTCTTCCCTGATTTTACGAAGAACTTTCCGGCTGAATAAAACGATAAGCAAAAGTGACCAGGGGAAAAGATGGTATAATTGCTCCACCGGGAAGGTGAAGAGATGCAAAACGGTCTTGAGAAAACCATATTCCACAAAAGTTCTTTTAGCTGATTCGTCGAAAAGCGTGCTGAAATAAACCGTGTCGGGGTTTTGCTGAAACACAAGGAAATAATACCCGGCAGGAATTGCAAAAAGCAGCAATAATCCGGCAACATGCTGCAGACTGAAAAGCTTTTTGAACCTTCCCCCGGAAATAAAAACAGCCAGTAAGGAGAACCCCTGAAAAAGCAGTGCGGGCAGTCCTTTCATTAAGAATGCAAGGGCGCAAATGAAATACGAAACCAGGAAAAGCCCCAGATATTGCTCCCGCTTATGAAATCTGAAGATGGCAATAAATCCCACAAAGACGAGCCAGGAAAAGGTGATGTCGATATAGCCGTTCATGGAATCGTAAAACAAAATTCTTCCGCAGGTTATGAAAATCAGGGTGCTGAGAAATGCTGCGCGTGTGCCGTATTTTCTGTACAGAACAAGGAAAATTGTAAGGGCGAAAAGCAGCAGGGAGAGAACTGCCGGCAAACGAATAATAAATTCAGAGTGCGAATCGCTTATTTTATAGAAACCCAACAAGATCCAATTGTACAGAGGAGGCTTGTTAAAATAGAAATCCCCGTTGATTGTGGGTGTCAGCAGGTTTTCAGAATACTCCATTTCCAAACTTACCAGCGCCCGCGTACCCTCGTCGCCGGAGATGGGCAATAAGCCGAGATTCGTGAACAGGGCAGGAAAGAGCAACAGAACGATCAGCAGGTAGAAAAATAACTGAAGCTTCGGGTTCGATTCTTTCATGCTGTGGGTCGTGGTTTTCCGTTAGATCAACGTGAAAATACGAATTTAATTTTGTCGCAAGAGGCAAATATTATTTTCTGCCGATGGGCTGGGCAAACAACTGAACGTCCTTCCCGGTTATCTCCTTGTCGCATAGAATAATCAGACGCTCTAGCACATTCCTGAATTCCCGGATGTTACCCGTCCAGTTAATCCCCTGAAGAGCTGCGACCGCATCGGATGTTATGGTTTTCAATTGCATGCCGTATTCGCTGCAGATAATCTCGTTAAAGTATTGGCACAGCAAAGGAATGTCTTCAATCCTTTCATTGAGGGAGGGGACGCGAATGAGTATCACGCTCAATCGGTGGTACAGGTCCTCACGAAACTGGTTTCGGTCGATTTCGTCCTTGAGGTTTTTGTTGGTTGCGGCAACAATTCTGACATTTACAGTGATATCGCTGTCGGAGCCTACCCGGGTGATTTTATGTTCCTGCAGGGCGCGAAGCACTTTTGCCTGTGCGGAAAGGCTCATGTCGCCAATCTCGTCCAAAAACAAAGTTCCTCCATCAGCCTGTTCGAACTTTCCTTTTCTTTGTTTAATAGCTGAGGTGAAAGCTCCTTTCTCGTGGCCAAAGAGTTCGCTTTCGATAAGTTCGGAAGGAATGGCGGCGCAATTCACCTCTACAAAGGGATGGGAGGAGCGCTCGCTTTTCTCGTGCAGCCATCGCGCAACAAGTTCCTTCCCGGTCCCGTTGTCGCCTGTGATGAGCACCCGGGCATCGGTGGGAGCAACTTTTTCGATCATCTCCTTCACCTGGAGAATAGCGGGCGATTCCCCGACCATTTCAAGAGTTTTGCTAACCTTCTTTTTAAGTACTGTTGTTTCGGTTATGAGGCTCGATTTGTCGAGAGCGTTGCGTATGGTTATAAGCAAGCGATTAAGGTCCAGAGGCTTCTGAATGAAATCATAAGCACCTAGTTTGATAGCCTGCACAGCGTTTTCAACGTTGCCATGCCCCGAAATCATTATGACCTGGGCATCGGTGGAAAGCGCGAAGATTTTTTCAAGCACTTCGAGTCCGTCCATTTCCGGCATTTTGATATCGCATAAAACGATGTCGTATTTTTTTTGAGCAAACATTTCAATACCTGTCGGGCCTCCTTCAGCAAGATCCACCTCATGGCTTTCGTATTGCAGAATCTCCTGAAGAGTTGTTCTTATGCTTCTTTCATCGTCTATTACAAGAATTTTTGCCATGGAGGTTTTTTCAAAGGTTAAGTATCTCTGCAATCACACCTTCTTTTAATGCGTAATCGGATTGGATTATTTTCTTTATGCCGCATTCTTCCATGGTTACATAGATAAAGATGCTGGCCAGCACTATCATTTCCACTCTCACCGGCTCCATTCCCTGCATGACTTTTCTTTCTTCCAGAGTCGATTTCAAAAGAATTTCGTGAAGCGAGAGGAAATCCTCATACTCAATAGTTCTCACAGGTTCACTGCTTTTAAAATATCTGCCGGGATACCTGTGCTGCAGGATGGCCGAAATGGTTTCAAAGGAACCGGAGGCCCCCAAAAGCACGCTGGGTTTAAACTCTTTAACAGCAGCAAACAACTCCTTTAATTCTGTTTTCAAATAGGCAGTGAGCTTCTCTACCTCCAGGTGGGATATGGGATTCGAGGGATTGAATGTTTCCAGCAGCCGTGCCATGCCCAGATTGAAGCTGTGCTTCCAGAATATCTCCTTTTTGTTTGCAATGATAAACTCGTTGCTGCCTCCGCCGATATCGAGAATAAGAACCGGGTTGGTGTCCATGTTTAAGGAAAGACGTACACCACGGTAAATCATTTCCGCTTCTCTTTCTCCGGGGATGATCAAAACATAGATATCAAATTTCTCCTGCACGGCATGGATAAAATCCTTACCGTTGGATGCATCGCGAATTGCCGAAGTGGCGAAGGCGTAAACCTTCGAAACAGCAAATTCTTTTACCCTGTCGAGATGCCTCTCGATGGCGGTAAGGCCTCTTTTGAAGGCCTCTGGGGTGATTATCTTTTTTGTGATGCCACCTTCTCCAAGTTTCACAGCCTCTTTGGAGGTGTGAAGCACATGAAGTTTGTTCTCCGCACTGACTTCAGTGATGAGCAGGTTGAAGGTGTTCGTCCCGAAATCAAGGATTGCAACTCGTGTGGGTTCAGAATTAAGTGGGTACATTGTTTCTAATTTTTATATCTCAGCCATTTCCACAGCTCTTTGTAGGAGGCTTTTTTGCCGTACATAAGGATGCCTGTACGGTAGATTTTTCCTGCCATCCAGGTGGAGCCAATAAAGGTAAGGATAAGAATCGCTGCCGAGAGAGCAATCTCCCATGCTGCAGGGTGAAAAGGTATTCTAACCATCATTACCACGGGGGAGGTAAGAGGAATCATGCTGAACCAGAACGCCAACGAACCTTCAGGGTTGTTGATGGTGTTGATCATCACAAATATTGCAATAATCAGAGGTAAGGTAACGGGGAGCATAAATTGCTGCGTGTCTGCTTCATTGTCGACCGCCGATCCTATTATGGCAAAGAACGAAGCGTATAGGAGATATCCCCCGATAAAAAAGAAAAGAAACATTCCTAAAATGAGGATGAAGTTAACATCTCCCAGAGAGGCGAATATTTCCTCCAGAATCTGGGGCTCCGGCTCTGCAAAGGGCAAAGCAGAGGTGTCAAGTTGCTGGCTGTTCATGATTTCCTGGGAAAAAACCTGCTCTGTCGGAGTTTTTGAGAGCTCAGGGAACAACACCTTTTGAACTCCCCCGATAAAAACAACCGTAAGCAAAATCCAGAGCACAAACTGCGTAAGTCCTACCAGTCCGACGCCTATAATTTTCCCCATCATAAGCTGAAAGGGCTTAACCGAGGAAACGATGACTTCAACAATGCGATTGGTTTTTTCTTCGATAACCCCTCTCATAACCTGTGAGCCGAAAAGGAATATGAAAAAGTAAATAAGCATGCCGCTGCCATAGCCAATGCCCATAGCAAGACCGGTGTTGCTCTCTTTTTCCTTTCCATCCTCGCTCCAGGTAATGCTTCGGAGGTTAATGTTTGTCTTGATGGATTCCAGAATCTTATCCAGGTTTTCTATGTTGTTGGCTTTAAGCTTCTCGTTTTCAATTTCTTTCTCAATGGCGTTTTTTATATGCATGGTAACCGTCATGCTGGGCTGCTTGCTCGAATACAATATTGTGGTGTTGGATGCCAGAATGTTATGGGGAATGAAAAGAATAGCGCTGTATCCCGAAAACTCGAAATTGTCCTGGAGTTCCTTAAGGCTTGTGCCTTCGGGATAATCGAACTTTATGTATTGGGTTTCGGGCAATACCTTGTAAAAGATGTTCGTGCTATCAACAACCGCAATGGTTCTTACCTCGGTGTCCTCCATGGTTGCAAACCAAGCGGGGAGAACCATAAAAGCGGCGAAAAGTACCGGCCCCAGAACGGTCATGATAAGAAACGATTTCTTGCGTACCCTTGTCAGGTACTCTCTCTGAATTATGAGTATTATTTTATGCATCAGATGAAGTTTAAGCTTTGGAGTTTTTCTTGTTGGTTTCTTCCACAACACGTATAAAAACATCATTCATCGAAGGTATAAGCTCGTTGAACGACACGATGTTTACAAGGGGGATAAGCTCCTTGAGAAGCCGGTTGTCCGCATCTTCGGTTTGGGTTTTGATGCTGGCGAAATTCACATGGTTTTCCGAGATATTTGTTAATACCTCGTACGATGCGCCCAAGCCTGACTGTAGCTTTTCGGGGTTGCCCAGATAACTCAGTTCATAAACATTGGTGCGGTAGTTTTTCTTAATATCGTAAATTTGGCCTTCGAGAATCACTTCGGATTTGTTAATCAGGCTGATATGATCGCAAAGCTCTTCCACCGAACTCATGTTGTGGGTTGAGAAAATTATCGTGGATCCTTTTCTTTTGAGTTCAAGAATTTCGTTTTTGAGCAGGTTTGCATTTATGGGGTCGAAACCGCTGAAAGGCTCATCAAAGATGAGAAGTTTTGGCTCGTGCAGAATGGTGGTCACAAACTGGACTTTCTGCTGCATGCCTTTGGAGAGCTCTTCTACTTTTTTGTTCCACCATTCGGTCATCTCGAACTTCTCGAACCAGTACTTGAGCTTTTTCAGGGCGTCGTGCTTTGACATTCCTTTGAGCTGAGCGAGGTAAAGCGCCTGCTCGCCAACCTTCATTTTCTTGTAGAGGCCTCTTTCCTCGGGAAGGTAGCCAATACTGTGGGTGTCGTTGGAGGTCATTTTTCTTCCCTCGTAGAACAACTCGCCTGAGTCGGGGGCCGTTATCTGGTTGATAATGCGAATAAGGGTTGTTTTTCCCGCCCCGTTTGGGCCTAACAAACCAAAGATGGTGTTTTCCGGGACTGATATCGAAACCTTGTTGAGAGCAAGATGGTTTGAAAATTCCTTAACTACATTTTTTGCCTGAAATAGATCCATTATCTGAAAGTTTTATTCGAAAAGATTTCTCATGCGATCGAAGAAGGTCTTGTCGTTTTTGTCGGGATTTGGAATAAAGTTAGATGATTCTTTGAGTTTTTCAAAGAGTTTGTATTCATCTTTGTTCAAACTTCTTGGAATCCAGACGCTTATGGATACTAAAAGATCGCCTTTACCATAGCCGTTAACATCGGGAACGCCTTTGCCACGGATTCTGAGTATTTTTCCGGGTTGGGTTCCGGGATCGATTTTTATTTTTATTTTACCTTCAATGGTGGGTATTTCAACGGTTGTGCCCGTAACAGCGTCGGGTATGGTAAGATACATATTGTAAAGCAAGTCGTTTCCGTCGCGAATAAGTTCAGGGTGCGGCTCTTCGGTGATGAGAACCAAAAGGTCGCCGTTTACTCCGCCTCTTCGGGCAGCATTTCCTTTACCCGATACTTTTAGCTGCATTCCCTCGGCCACTCCGGCCGGTATGGAAAAGGCAATGGTTTCTTCCTTGCTCACGATACCCTCGCCATAGCAGGTGTTGCATTTGCTGGAAATAATGCGCCCTTCGCCGCTGCATGTAGGACAGGTCTGGGTTGTTTGCATGGCGCCCAGAAAAGTGTTTGTAACCCGGGTGACCTGTCCGTTGCCGTTACAGGTTGTGCACGTGTTGTAGGAACTGCCGTGTTTGGCTCCGGTGCCGCTGCAATCTTCGCAGGAAACATATTTTTTTACTTTGATCTTTTTCTCGACCCCTTTGGAGACCTCGTCAAGAGTTAACTTCACCTTTACACGGAGATTGGCTCCTTTGTTCTGGCGGTGCTGGCCCTGACGGCTCCCTCCAAATCCGCCGAAACTTCCGAATCCCCCGAAAATATCCCCGAAATGCTCGAAAATGTCATCAACGGTCATGCCTCCTCCGGAATAACCACCCGAACCGCCACCGTTACTAAAGGCGGCATGCCCATATTGATCGTATTTTGCTTTTTTCTGGGGATTGGAGAGAACATCATAAGCCTCAGCCGCCTCCTTGAATTTATTCTCGGCCTCTTTGTTATCCGGATTCTTATCGGGATGGTACATAAGAGCCATCTTGCGGTAGGCCTTTTTGATTTCCTCCGCACTAGCTCCTTTGGAGACTTCCAAAACTTCGTAATAATCTCTTTTCGCCATAAGTTATTTGCTCAATTATTCCCCGATAACAACTTTCGAAAAACGCAGAATCTTGTCATGTAAATAATACCCTTTTTGCACAACGTCTACCACTTTGCCTTTTAACTCTTCACTTGGAGCAGGTATTTTAGTAATAGCTTCATGCAAATCCGTGTTGAATTCCAAATTCAAAGACTCGATTTCTTTTATACCCAGCTGGGTGAGAGTTTCTTTTAACTTGTTATATATTAATGTGATGCCGTCTTTTACAGCCTCAATATCCTTGGATGTCTGCATCGCTGCCATGGCCCGCTCAAAGTCGTCGAGAACAGGAAGAACCTTGATGATTGTATCTTCGCCAGCGGTTTTCAGCAAATCGGACTTCTCCTTCAAAGTGCGTTTCCGGTAATTGTCAAATTCGGCCGATAAGCGCAGGTATTTGTCCTGGCTCTCGTTATATTTCTGCTCTTCAAGAGCAATTTGTGACTTGAGGATTTCAATTTCCTCATCAGGGGTTTTCCCGGCTGCAGGTTTATGTTTCTGACTCTTGCTCTGTTGCTTATCTTTATGGGTTTCTGTCTGATTTTCTTTTACCTCGGAATTATCTTTTCTTGCCATTCTGCTTTTATTTTAGGTTGACGCGAGGAATGCAACAAATAGTTTGCCAATTATTGGATAATGGACAAATTGACAGAAATGAACTCTGTTTCTTTCAAATGTGACAGTTTTAGTGTGTTTATTATTTTATTTCAATTTGCAATTATTGGCGAGGCAATTATTCATATTAATAATGAAATCCTTTCAAGATATACCTATCCATGGCATAAAATAAGGGGATTTCGAAATTTTATTTTACATGAATATCATGCAATTGAAGGTGTGATCATCTGGGATGCTATTCAGTATGATCTTGAGGAATTAAAAAAGGTATTGGAAGAGATTGTGGAAAAAGAATTTTGAAAATTGTTGTCTCAGAGCTAAAAACTACAGGATTTTTATTTCCCGAATGAAAGTTGTTTGGATTATGATTTTTCTAATTCAATCTTAGCAGTTCTATGTGTTAATTCTGTGTATTTCTGTGTAATAAAAACTTACACGGAAATACACAGAGATTAAAAAAGAGTTATACGGAGTTGTTTTACTTCAGCAATTCAGTCAGCTTGGCACTCAAAGCAGAACCACGCAAATTAGTTGCCACAATAACCCCGTTTCCGTCAATCAGAAAACTTGCAGGAATAGATCTTACCTGGTACATAGCAGCAGGTACAGACTGCCATCCTTTTAGATCGCTTACATGGTAAGCCCATGACAGATTATCGGATTTAATGGCGGCAACCCATTTTTCTTTCTGCTGATCGAGTGAAACACTGTAAATTGTAAAGCCTTTGCCGGTTTTGAAATCGGAATTTTTAAACTGGTTGTAAGTACTTACCAGGTTTGGGTTTTCAGCGCGACAGGGAGGACACCATGCTGCCCAGAAATCGATGAGTACCACCTGACCCTTGAGGGAGGAAAGTTTGATCATTTTTCCATCGGGGGATGTGTACTCCAACTCAGGGGCTCTGCTTCCAACAGTTAAGCCCACTGGAACGTCGGTGGGTGTGTTTGAAGATTCAACGCTGGCAACGGTTGCTTCTTTAATAGGGTCGTTCTGCACAGAGGTGCAATTAGCCGTGGCGAATGCAACAGCCATAAGTGTCAAAAGGATTACTGTATTCTTCATAATGGTAAATGTTAATATCTAGATATGTAAATTTGTGCAAAGATAAGTATATTTTTTTCTATTTGTTGTTAATGAAATATTAAAAGCTGACTTTTTATATTGGTTTTTTTTTAGCAATTACTAATGCGTCGGATTGCGGGGGTACAAAGCTCCGAAGGAGCTTAATTTCAATAATCGTGGGCATCAGCGTGAGCTCAGCCGAACAGACATAATCCGGGAAAAATTGGTTTCCATACTATTATTATGCTTTAGAATTGTTGTCTGCAAAGCTCTGAAAGAGCTTAATTTCAATAATCGTGGGCGTCAGCCCACGGTATAAGGTGATGATGTTGCCTCAGCCCTGAAAGGGTTGAACAGGAATGGTAATGCTAGTTCTACCTTCACCCCCTCCGGGGATGTTGATGTTACGTGTATTTTCCGTGGGTGACAACCCACGGTATAAGGTGATGATGTTGCCTCAGCCCTGAAAGGGTTGAACAGGAATGGCAATGCTAGTTCTACGTTCACCCCCTTCGGGGATGTTAGATGTTTCGTACCTTTTCCGTGGGTTGTCACCCACGGTTATTGAGATTTAGCCACTTCGTGGCATTTCGTATGCCATGGTCTTTATGCAATTAATAATGCTGTCGGATTGTGGGAGGCAAAGCTCTGAAAGAGCTTAATTTCAATAACCGTGGGCTTCGACGTGAGCTCAGCCGAACAGATACAATCAGGGAAAAATCGGTTTCCATACTATTATAATGCTTTAGAATTGTTGTCTGCAAAGCTCTGAAAGAGCTTAATCTCAATAACCGTGGGTGACAACCCACGGTATAAGGTGATGATGTTTCCTCAGCCCTGAAAGGGTTGAACCAGACAACTACGGAAAATAGGTTTCATTTACCTCAATACCATGCTCTTTAAGTAACCTTCTTAACTCATCCTCAAATGACTCTTCTTTATGATGTTCCTGCTGATTTTTTATATAGTTAACAATCATGTCTTTATCCCTCCATGCATAAGTAAGTGCGGCATAACCATCAGCCCATCCCTCGAAAGCCGAAAATTTCCCTGATTGCTTTAGCCAGATCGACGATGACGTTTTGATGTCACGGAGATAATCAGCTAAAGCAATATTCGGATGTAAATCGCTCAAAAGGTGAATATGGTCTTCCATGCCATTAATGCGATATAAGAAGCAATTTTTGTTTTTTATTGTCCCCAGAATATAGGCGTATAGCTCATTAATATGTTCTTGAGCCAGCGTTTTCTTGCTGTTTTTGGTGCGAAAAACGATATGATACAAGATTTGGCGGTAACTTGACATAGTTTTTACTTTTATTGTTCAACCCTACAGGATGCTTTTTGTTTTTTTAACCGTGGGCTGTAGCCCACGGTTATTGAGATTTGGCCACTTCGTGGCATTGCGTTTGCCATGGTCTTTCGCAATTACTAATGCGTCGGATTGCGGAGGGCAAAGCTCTGAAAGAGCTTAATTTCAATAACCGTGGGCGTCAGCCCACTGAAACAAGGTATAAATGTAGCCTCAGCCCTGAAAGGGTTGAATATGAATAATATAAGATAAAATTCGCGGAGGCGATACGAGTTAAATCCTCTCAATCTTGGCCCCCAACGCATTCAACCGCACATCAATGCTCTCGTACCCACGGTCTATTTGTTCGATGTTGTGAATGGTGCTGATTCCCTCAGCCGACATGGCAGCAATCAGCAAAGCAACTCCGGCCCGTATATCGGGGGAGGTCATCACGGTTGAACGGAGTTTTATTTTGTTGTCCAATCCGATAACGGTTGCCCTGTGCGGATCGCAGAGGATAATCTGAGCTCCCATGTCGATAATTTTATCCACAAAGAACAGTCGGCTCTCGAACATCTTCTGGTGAATAAGGATGCTTCCTTTTGCCTGAGTGGCGATTACAAGGATCACGCTCAGCAAGTCGGGGGTAAGTCCGGGCCAGGGAGCATCGGCAATGGTAAGGATTGCGCCGTCGATAAAGGTGTCGATTTCGTAATGTTCCTGTGCCGGAATGTAAATATCGTCGTTTCTGAGTTCCATCTGAATCCCCATCCGCTTAAATGCGTCGGGTATGATTCCCAGCATATCATAGCGTACGTCTTTGATGGTGAGTTCAGAGTGTGTCATGGCTGCCATTCCGATAAAACTGCCGATCTCGATCATATCGGGAAGGATAGCATGCTCGGTTCCCCTGAGGGAAGCTACACCGTCTATTGTCAAAAGGTTGGAACTGATACCGCTGATTTTCGCACCCATCCGGTTTAGCATCAGGCAGAGCTGCTGAATGTAGGGCTCGCAGGCAGCATTATAGATTGTTGTGGTTCCCTTGGCCAGAACAGCAGCCATGATGATGTTTGCTGTACCGGTAACAGATGCCTCATCAAGAAGCATAAAGCAACCCTTGAGCTCCGATGCCTCAACTGTATAGAAATAATTTTTAGAGTCGAAATTGAATCTGGCACCCAAATTCTGGAAGCCGATAAAATGGGTGTCGAGGCGTCGCCTTCCGATTTTATCTCCCCCGGGCTTAGGAATAAAAGCTTTGCCATAGCGCCCCAGCAAAGGGCCAACGGTCATAACGGATCCCCGGAGGGCTGTACTCTTGTCGTAAAAATCGTTGGTCTGAAGGTAATCCAGATTGATTTCCGCGGCGGTAAAGGTGTATTTGTTTGGGGAGTGCTTTTCAACCCTCACGCCCATGTCGTTGAGCAGCTCGATAAGCTTTCTAACGTCACGGATGTTGGGGATATTTGAAACTGTAACCGGCTCAGGCGTGAGAAGAGTGGCACAAAGAATCTGCAGGGCTTCGTTTTTTGCCCCCTGCGGAGTAATCATTCCGCTTAATGTGTGACCCCCTTCAATACGGAAGCTGCTCATTATTTACATTTTCTTTTTAATCGGTTTAACCGGTTTTTTAGGCTTGCGGTTTTTGTTAAGAATATCGCGCGTTTCAGATAATTTCAGGGCTTCAACTTTAACGTCGATTTTTCCTCCGGAAAGTTCTTTCAAATCCAGGAAGATATGCTCATCGTTCACTACTTCACGATTCCAGGTTAGATAAGACTTCTTCATGTGGTTGGCCAGCATGGAAATCAGGACTTCCTTTTCTTCGCCTTCTTCCATTTCAACCGCTTTTTTGATCATCTGTTCCATGTACTTGCCATAATGCTTGTAACGGATACCTCCCTGGTTGTAAGTAAGGGGATTTGGTTTCTCAAGAAGCTTGATGCGTTCGATGGTTTCGTAGGGGGAGTCGATGTCCAGCTCGAAATTCGAAATAATGGCAAGATGGTCCCATAACTTATGCTTGAAATCGGCGATATCCCTGAGGTGGGGATTCAGATTCCCCATTATGCTTATAATTGTGCGGGCTGCTTTGTTTCGTTCTTCCCTGTCTTCAATAGTCTTGATGTGATCAACCATCTTCTGGACGTTGCGGCCATACTCGGGAAGATCCATCATTTTGCGACTGGTATTGTAATCGTAATCCATTTTATAAATTTTATGCAAAGCTAGGGAATTTAGTTTAGTTCACAATTTTTAATTTTGCAAATTTAAGAAGCAGCTGTTTTTTCCCGTGGTTTGTAAAATCAACGGTGGCTTTGTCTCCCTCCAGGGCAGTTACCTCGCCAACTCCAAACCGTGAATGCTCCACATTTGTGCCAATGTGAATATCCGACAAGTCTGCAGACGGGCTTGTATTTGCATTGGCATTGTTGTTAACTCTAAGTAACTTCCTTTCCCGCAGGTAACCGGTGTTTGCCGGTTTTGGTTCCAGGGTGGCAGAAGGCTTGGTGTTATCGTTTATGTACCGTGTGGATTTCGGGGGAGGGGAAGGCGCAGCTGACATGGGGAATTCGAGATACTCCTCGGAAATCTCTGAAATGAACCGGCTGGGATTGCAGTTACCAAGCAGTCCCCATTTATAGCGCGAATTAGCAAAACTCAGACTTATGCTGTCTTCGGCGCGGGTGAGAGCCACATAAAACAAACGGCGTTCCTCCTCAAGATCTTTGGGATTTGTGACACTCATGTGCGAAGGAAATAATTCCTCCTCTACGCCAACAATGCACACATGCTTGAATTCCAATCCTTTTGCGGCATGTATTGTCATAAGGGTTACCTTGTTGTGGTCCTCGGCTTTCTCAGTATCGGCATCGGTGAGCAGGGTAACGGTTTGAAGGTAATTGGGAAGTCCGGGACCATCACCCTCCTCACGGGTTTCGGTGAACTCGCGGATTCCGTTCAGAAGGGCTTCCACATTGTCGTAACGACTTATGCCCTCGGGAGTTTTGTCTTCGCGGAGTTCCTTAAGGATTCCGAGACTTGTTACCATGCTGTAAGCCAGATCGAAAGCTTCCATTTCCTCCAGTTTCCCCCGAAAATCTTTTATAAGTGATGCGAAAGCGGTGGTTTTTGCAATTACGCCATTGTTGAAGAAGGCTTGCATCGACGCGGGATTCTCAATAACGTTCCACATGGTGGTATTCGATGCTGCGGCAAGCTCCTCTATTTTTTGTATGCTGGTTTTGCCAATCCCCCGGAGAGGATAATTGATTACCCTTTTAAATGCCTCCTCGTCAGCGGGATTTACCACCAGCTTGAAATAAGCAAGAATGTCTTTGATCTCCTTTCGCTGAAAAAACGAAACTCCCCCGTAAATTTTGTAGGGGATGTTCAGCTTCCGCAGGGATTCTTCGAAAATCCTCGACTGCGCGTTGGTTCTGTAAAGAATGGCGAAATCCTTGTATTGGTATTGCCTTGCGAAAAGCAGGTCCTTGATCAGGTTGGCAATTAAAAACCCTTCCTCGTTATCTGCGCGTGCTTCGATGACCCTGATCTTTTCGCCTTCCTGTTTTTCGGAAAAGACTTTTTTCTGGATCTGTTCTTTGTTGTTGGCGATGATGCTGTTTGCCGCATTCACAATATTCTGGGTAGATCTGTAATTGCGCTCGAGTTTATGGAGGCTGACTTCAGGGTAGTCGCGTTTGAAGTTCAGGATGTTTTCGATTCTTGCTCCCCTGAAAGAATAAATACTCTGCGCATCGTCGCCCACAACGCACACGTTGCTGTGATTTTGGGCCAGTTTTCTGATAATGAGGTACTGACTGTAATTGGTATCCTGGTACTCATCTACCAGAATGTATTTAAACGCTGCCTGGTATTTTTCAAGAATAGCAGGATGGTCGCGAAACAAGATATTGGTGTTGAGCAAGAGATCATCGAAATCCATCGCGCCGGCTTTTTTGCATCGAGAGGCATACCGGCTGTAGATGACGGCCATCATGGGCCGGCGGTTGTTGCTGTCGCGCGTGGCAATTTCGGTGCTGGCAGCATAGGCTTCAGGGGTAACGAGATTGTTTTTGGCGCTGCTGATGCGGCCGAGGACTTCCGAAGGCTTGTAGATCTTCTCGTCGAGGTTCATCTCCTTCATTATGGTCTTGAGAAGGTTTTTGGAGTCGGTGGTATCGTAGATGGTATAGTCGGAAGGGTAGGACAGGGCAGGGGCTTCCAGTCGGAGAATCCGGGCGAAGATGGAATGGAAGGTACCCATCCAGAGTTTTCGTGCTGCCTCAGGCCCAACCAGAGAACCTATTCTGCTCTTCATTTCAGCAGCAGCCTTATTTGTGAAGGTAAGGGCCAACACCGATGCCGGGTGAACACCTTCCGAAAGCATATGGGCAATGCGGTAAGTCAGCACACGGGTCTTTCCGGAACCCGCGCCGGCAATGATTAGCGCAGGTCCTTTGAAGTTTACGACAGCTTCTCGCTGTTCGTTATTTAGTTCTTTAAGAAGGTCTTTCACTTTCACTTTTTTGAGGATGCCAAAATACTATTAGATAAACTTAAAACAGAGATTTTTCTGAAAAACTTTTCAACTGAAAATTGCTAACGCCTCCTTCAACATAGTTTTATTATTCAATTAATGTTACTTGAGAGAGATTATTATCTCCTTTCCCTTAATGTGTTTTCAAATCAAATATCTGCCATTGAGTTACATTTTTTTTTAGTTGGGATTAGTTGAATTTTGAAAATGAAGTCATATGTTACTTGTAATTACATGTAAATCAGTAAGATGAAATTTTAAGAATATTTTATTTTTTTGTTTTTTAAGTACTAGATTTTCTGATTACAGTGATTAAGGATAAACCTGGATGTTATTCTTTCTTAAGAATTTATTTTAGATGCTGATTATTTTTTACCTTTAACTAAAAAAGATCGAGGTTAGCAAGATTTGTATTTCATAAATACCTCTTATTGAATATGTTATTTCATTATCTGCTTCACCGGTACCGGAATTCTGTTTTATAGATTTGAGGGAATTGTGAACTCTGATTGCTGGCCCACCTTGTTATGGGGCTCTAATTTAAATCGATAAAAAAATTTTCCCATTGTAAATTTGAAGTAGATTGAATTAGTCACCTTAATTTCTCGAAATGATCTAAAACATAGCTTAATGAAACTGCGATTTGAAAATATCAGTAAGTCATACGGGAACAAACTTGTGTTTGAGAATTTTTCTTTTGAGTTTTCACCAGGAAATACCTATTGTCTTCTGGGGGTAAACGGTGCAGGGAAAACAACCCTGCTAAATCTGATATTGCAATTTTTTCCGACGGATTCAGGTAAGATTTACTTTGAAGGGGTTCATTATAGGAATTTGCCTCAATCTATAAGGCAGGGCATTGGTTTTTTAAGTGAATATTTAGATTTGATTGATGAATTGTCGTTTATACAATATTTAAGATTTGTCGGAAAGCTATATAAAGTGGATTCCAAAACCCTGGAAAAACGGATTAAGGAAATATGTGCTTACCTGTTCGAAGAAGATGTTGATCTGAATAAAAAAAGTTTATCGGTATTTTCAAGCGGAATGCGCAAAAAGGTTGCGATATGCGCGTCCTTCATTCATATTCCTGAATTATTAATACTGGATGAACCTTTTTCGAACCTTGACCCGATATCGGCAAATATTGTGGTTGATCTGATAAATTCCTACAAAGATGAAAATCGTACCATTATTTTCTCTTCACATAATCTCGATTACATCGAGAAGATCAACCCTGTTATTCTGGTAATCGACAATAAGAAAATAGTTTTTGATGGTTCTTTGGAAACCTTTACCAATAGCAGAAAAGATAAGATTGATGAGGCCTTATTTAAAACATTGAATGTTGAAAGTAAAAACCAGACAATAAAATGGATTTAGCATTTTACATATTTCGATTGAAATTTGCGAACCTCGTTAATTGGAAGAAGAACAAATCCGGTTTATTGTTTTTGCTTTTCCTGTTTTTGGGATCGCTGTTAAATAGCTATTTCTTGATAAAGATTTTTGAAACTGAGTCAATTATTCCGCACAGAGAACAAATTCTGTATTATTTATTCCTGCTCATTTTTGTTTTTACTCTGCTTAGAAAATTCTTTCCGTTTTATACAAAATTGTATAAGCTTGTATTGAATCATCATCCAAGGTCAGGGATTTATCGATATTCTGTGAATTTATCGGATGATTTCACATCCTTTTACTTTTTAAACACTTTGTTTTTCACCGCCTTATTGTTGAATTCTACCGTATTAAGCACTAATGAAGGAATAAAATTAATTCTTATCATTATTGCAGGCATAATCGTCAGGCGTTTGTTTCAGGTAGGACTATCTCAAAAATTCACAAATAGTTTTTTGAATGTTGTTCTGGTATTCGTGTTTGTCTTAATGATTATTGTTGGAAATTTATATTATCCATTCTTTACCCTGACAGTAAAAATTACGGATATCTTTTACCTGTTGTTGATATTTGCTTTTGGTTGTTTATATGAGGAAAGGCTTACATCTCGGATAATAAAGGAAAATGCCGCTTCTTCGATGGCCAGTCAGCTATTGAATTTAATTTTTAATCAGCGATTGGTAAGGAATTCACTTTTGCTTGGATTATTGTTTAAGTCGTTCTTATTAGCCTTGATGACATTTTCATTTTATAAGAAGGGTAGTTACAATTTATTATTTATTGTTTATTTGTTTTCCTCACCAGTAATACTATTCACCTATGCATTCAATAATACCTGGGGTTATTACCGGAATTTCTGGATTGTGTGCGATAAAGCGACAGGAAGTGGCCTGAAATTATTTTGGTTTCATATTTCATTATTGAAGTACCCTTTGCTTGGGGATATACTCATAACCGGCATATTTTTACTTTGTAATAAAACCATTGCATTACATGGCCTTATTTCATATTTGACTACTCTGCCCCTTTTAATAACCTTAAGTTTTTATTGGTCTGTTTATTTCCCTCTTTATATTGGAAATGATTTTGGCTTTAAATTCAATACATCCTTTTTATCTTCAATAACAACCATCTTAATTGTTCTTGGATTATTCCCTATTTTTTATTCAAAATGGTTCTTTTTCCTTATTCCATTTTATTTATTGATTTCAACTCTATTATTTAAAAATATAAATAGCTTTTACTCTAAAAACAGGATAAGCCTATATGATTCATTATTTAAATAATTATCCCTCCAAATAGCCAGCCTAACTTTTATTTCTTGTTAAATTAGTATAAATCTTAAGTGCAGTAAATGTCGCTTGCAATTGAACGAATCCATAAGTTACCAAACATAAAAAAAGAATAGAGGAGATTGTCATTGGTTCGGTTAGTATAAAGAAGTTCGGGATCTTAACGAAATTGCAACTAATAGATAATCAATTTAATAAGAAGTCTTTAAAATAAAATAGTAAAATATTTGATTTTGGAGTACTAGATTTAGTTTGATGTGACATTAAGTGGTAAAGTAGAACGCAAAAGGGTAATACAGGGGTTACCGCCCAAAGTCGAGGATCTGAGAGTGAAAATCGACACTAAATAATAGAGTAACCGAAGAAGGAAGCTGAAAATCGAAAGAGTAAGCATTATAAGCAATACTAACATAAGAAAATGGAATGTTTGCTTATCAAAATTGTTTAACTGAGACATAGTCTCCAAAAATTTAACAAAAATGAATACTAAACTTTTTTATAAAACCGGAATTTTCGTATTTTTATTAATTCAATTAGTTCTTTTTACAAATTGTTCTAAAAAGAGTGATCCTGCATTAGAGGAAATAAATAATACTGAATTGGTAAGTAACGAGGATATTCTGAGGATTGGTAAATTACATAATGAAATTGCTTCTGAATTGCTATCTGGAATTAATTGGGATGCGCCAAATTTTAATGAAGAAGTAATTATGAGATTTAATTCTTCAGATATTGTTGTGTCAAGTAAAAAGTCCGATTATACTGTTGAATTTATTGATGAGCAGTGCAACACTGATAAAAATATTGAAATTTTGAGGGAGAAATTAAGCCCGGAGGGATTCGCAATATTTGAGCAAGGAATAAAGCTTTGTGAAAACGTTGTTTCATGCGAAACATTTATTAATGAATTAGAAAAAGTTGAAAAAGGAGATCAAATGTTAGCATTGCCAGATGAGGAAAAGTCTACAATATTGGTTTCTTTTTCTATCTGGAAAAATTCTGCTTATTATTGGTTGCCAACAGATATGGGAGGCGGTGGTGAAGGTTTTGCTTATTTAACTAGCAATAAAAAGTCTACAAATAAGTGGTCCATTAAGAGTGCATTAGTTGGTGATGGTGTTTCTGGAGGTGTTGGTATGCTTGGTGTTGTTGTAGCAGGAGCTTGTGGCCCAATTGGATGGACTGCATTGGCAATTGTTGGAGGAGAATCTGCTGTAAGTTCAGTTATAAATGGGTTTAATTAAAAAATCATGAAACTAAGTAAGAAATCCAGATTGCTTCTTCTATTAGTACTCTTTGTTGTTGGAGTGTTTGCATTCCTTGGTGCTAATGTCATGCTTGAGCTTAATAATAGCGGCAACTATTCAAGCGTTATGCTATCAAAAGACATTATCATATCAGTTATCTGTTCCCTTATATCATTGTCTTACCCATTTTATCTTGTATTTAAGATGAAAGAGTAAAGCTTGTGGTTTAACAGTTTCATCTATTGGGTTCTCCCAATAGATGAAACTGTTTTAGCTATTACTGATTCAAAATTTAAATGGCGAAATCGTTCTGGCATCATGTCGCTATTTGTTTTTAAATTACCCAAAACCCAATTGCATGATTATGGCTGTTAATGGGGCCGAACCTTCGGAATTCCTACCGAAAACATTTCAATAACAGAATTATTGTTGGAAATGTCCTGTAATTATTCTTTCAAGTCACGATATCTCCCATATCACCGAACTCTGCTCCAGAATTATTATCATCGACAACGGTAAATTTATTAAGGAAATTGATAATGCCAATACTAAAGAAAGCTTATGGCAGCTTAAGGAGTATTTCTCAATACAAAGTATAAGCAGCTAAACAGCGATAACAAGTTAGGAAAGCTAATTGAAGTTGATACCTCATTTCTAAAGTAAAAGCTTGTTGAGGTATAGCTTGCCCTCATTTTTCATTAAAACTTGCAGTTCAAAGGAAAATTCAGATATTTGCGTAAAATAAAACAGCCCTCCGCTGAGTTATCATTATTCAAATCCTTTTTTTGAACAAAGCATTTACACATACGATTTTCAGAATCTGCCTGATTCTTATTCCTGCCTTCACAGCAATGAATTTGAGCGCTCAGATCTTTTCTCCTGCAGCAAATGCTGTTAGAACTACTCAATATCCTGTAGACACAGTTGATTCCCCTGTTTTCATTTTTTTCTCGCCGCCCAATATCACTTTGCAGGGAAGCCTTGTTGCATCCTTTAATTCTCCCGAAATAAATAATTTCGACTGGTTTCAATACAACACACTAACCGGGGGGTTCGATGTGCCAATGCTTAGCCAGACTGCTGTGTCCGAGTCACATCTCGATAATCTTCCCGGGGGAGGTTACCGCGTGCACGTTTGGAATGGCACCGATACCGATACCACTTTCACGGCCTGGCTGCATATCGACAAACTTCATACATCCATTGTAAAGGACACAGAGGGAAATCTAATGAAAAGCGCCTATACCTGCGATTACCTTACCTTGAGCGGTACCGTTTCCATAGACACATTCTTCTATTATGACCCTATAAGCAAAAGCCCGGTTCGGCTTCGGAACGGATTTACCTTCTTGTGGACATCCGATAACGCTGAGCTTTCCATTCCCAATAAAGACAGGATCCTCGATCCGAATACTACATATAGTCCGCCTTATCTTGATACCTGGTATATCCTCACTGCCCGCGACAGTTTTGGAATGACGGATATTGACTCTGTCTTCTACGAATCGATTCAGGTTAAGCCTGATTTTAGTTTTGAGTTGTTTGAATATGAGTACAATTCCAATGACAACACGTATGCGGGTGATTTTACCGAGTCAATGCCTCCTGCTGAAGGGGACGCACTCTTGAAAGTCAGGTTCAAAAACGAATCGAAGAATGGATTCAGTTATGAGTGGATTTTTTCTGATAGTGTCAAATCAGATCTTTTTGCCAACGAGCTTACCAGTGATTTGGCTTATGAGCCCGAGTACGTTTATAAAATCCCGAACGATTATTATCCGGCAATTGTAGCTACCTCAGAGGCTGGATGTGTTGACACTTTTAAGCTCGAAGAACCCATTACGGTTATACCAAGTTTGCTTGAAATACCAAATGTCTTCTCCCCCGATAAGGATGGGTTAAACGACTATTTCAGAGTTAACTTCAAATCCATTAAGGAATTCAGTATCCGCATTTTCGATCGTACGGGAAAAATGGTTTACAAAGCCGAAGTTTCAGATATGTATACCTGGGAAGGTTGGAACGGGAATGTTATGGATTCCGACCGAGGGGCATCCCCCGGTTTGTATTATTATGTGATCGACGCCACAGGATGGGATAAGGAGCATTACCACAAGGGACAATACAGAGGGGTGGTTTATTTGTTTAGGTCTAAGGAATAGTGAGAACGCTTCGCTTAGTGAGAGCGCTGCGCTCTCACTATACTCCCTAAGCGCAGCGCACTCACTTTAGATCCTACTCATCATCAGCTCCCTCATCATAAGCCTTGAGCAAAGTTTCCTGAACATCACCCGGGACCTGAGCATACTCAAGATATTTCATTGAATACATAGCCCTTCCGCTGGTTATAGAACTGAGTGCAGTTGAATATTTGTTCATCTCCGCAAGGGGAACTTTCGCAATGATTTTCTCAAAGCCTCCCTCACTGCTCATGCCTTGCACGATGGCTCTTCGGCCCTGCAGGTCGCTCATTACATCTCCCATCCTGTCGCCCGGAACCAATACCTCGACAAGGTAAATGGGCTCGAGGATTTTTGGCCCTGCTGCTTTAAACGCCTGACTGAATGCGTTTCTACCTGCAAGACGGAAGGATATTTCGTTTGAATCGACCGGATGCATCTTACCATCATATACAAACACACGGATATCTCTGGCATAGGAGCCTGTAAGAGGACCAGTTTCCAGTTTCTCCATAATCCCCTTGAGAATGGCGGGCATAAATCTGGCGTCGATTGATCCACCAACAATACAGTTATAGTAAACAAGTTTGCCGCCCCATGGAAGTTCGTGTTCTTCCTTGCCGCGCAACGATAACTTCATCTCTTTACCGTTGGCCTTGAAGGTCTCGGGTTCCTTTGCTCCCTCGATAAAAGGCTCAATTAGCATGTGTACCTCGCCAAATTGTCCGGAACCGCCCGACTGCTTCTTGTGCCGATAATCGGCCTGCGCCGATTTGGTAATGGTTTCGCGGTAAGGGATTTTTGGGGCTAAGTATTGGGTATCGATTTTGTAAATGTTATCAAGGTGCCACTTAACTATATTCAAATGGTATTCACCCTGACCCGAAAGTATGATCTGCTTAAGTTCTTTGGAGTACTCAATAAGCATAGTGGGATCTTCCTCATGAATACGGTTAAGGGCTTCACCCAGCTTCTCGTCGTCGCTTTCACTTACAGCTTTTATTGCGGTGCGGTATTTTGGTTCGGGGTAGGGGGTGTTAACAAAGCGGATATCACTGTTTGCTGCAAGAGTATCATTGTTTTTGGTAGCCTTAAGCTTAACGGTTGAACCAATATCCCCTGCAACCATTTTTGCCAGTTTGGCTCTGTTCTTGCCTGCCGAGGCGAAAATCTGGGTGATTCTTTCCTTATTTGATGTGCGGGAATTCACAAGATCCATCCCTTCGGTGATCTCCCCCGACATAACCTTAAAATAGTTTACCTCGCCAATATGCGATTCGATAGTAGTTTTGAAAATGAATATTGCAGCAGGACCTTTTGGGTCGCATTTGATTTCCTTACCCGATCGGTCTAACGGAGCAGCTACCTGGTCGGGCGATGGGGCAACATTTGTAAGGAATTCCATTAGCCTGCCTGAACCGATGTTCTTCTTGCCTGCAGCACAGAATATCGGATAAAGCCCTCGTCTTACCAAACCCAGATGAATACCTTTTCTCATTTCA
This sequence comes from Bacteroidota bacterium, assembly GCA_020047715.1. Lineage (GTDB taxonomy): Bacteria > Bacteroidota > Bacteroidia > Bacteroidales > JACJXF01. The sequence continues at coordinate 32,115 of JAIFNN010000009.1, forward strand.
TCTTCGGTGAGGGTTTCCTTCTCAAAGAAGAGTTCCATAAGGCTCTCGTCGTTTTCAGCCGCTTTCTCAATCAGTATACCCTTTAATTCTGTTGCCTTTTCGGTTTCGGATTCCGGAATGTCAAGAATCTGGGGTTTGCCTCCATCGGAAGGGTACTTGTAAAGTTTCATTTTAATGAGGTCCACAATCGAGTCAAACCCCGGACCAGCGTTTACAGGATATTGAACAATGGCGGTTTTGCCTTTGAACCTTTCATTTAGCATTTCAAGAGCCTTATCGTAATTGGCCTTGTCATGGTCCAGATGATTGATGACGATAACCAGTGGTTTCTTGAATTTCTCCACCCATCGGTTATGAATTTCAGTACCTACTTCAATGCCATTCTGGGCATTGATAAGCATAACGGCAGTGTCGGCAATGTGAAGCCCGGCAATTGTGCCACCCACAAAGTCGTCGGAGCCGGGAACGTCAATAAAATTTATCTTCTTATCATTACACTCAGCATACAAAACCGTTGAAAAAACAGAGGTCTGGTTTTCATGCTCAATCAGATTGTGATCTGACACGGTATTTTTGCTTGAAATGTCTCCCCGGCGTTCGATAACACCTCCCTCAAAAAGCATGCTTTCGGCCAGGGTAGTCTTTCCTGATCCGGAATTCCCAAGGAGAACAATGTTCTTAATCTGGTTAGTAAGGTACGTTTTCATTTGGTAGAATAAAGGTTAAATTATATAGGACATCTTTGCTTAAATTTCAGTTTATAATGAGGTTTTTCTTTAGGGCAATTGCAAATGTAACAATTTTTATAATTCTACCAAGATGGGGAAAAAACTTCAGAAAAAGTGTTTTCAGGGGAGGAGAAATTTCGCTGGATACAGATTAAGTGTTTTTTAACTTGTGACTTTTTAGAGATTGCCAAAGGCTGTGCGAAAGATATAGTTTAATCAGGGAAAGTGAAAAGGGTTTATAAGAGGATAAACACAAAACCGGCCTATCAGAAAAGTACGTGCTATTTTCCATTTGGATTTTTTTCGGGGGATATGGCTTTGAAATCAAATAAAAAACTATACTTTTAATATGGGAATGGTTTTTTTAGAAATAGGTGACGTAATGGAATTGAATTTCCAAATAGGAACAAAAGAATTGCCGCTAATTTAAAACTGATGATAACAAAAATTTCCAGTTCAGGAATAGATCGTTTTCAAACCTCACCATTTTTTTTGGGATTTGTGAGCATTCCTATAGCCATTGGAATAATAATAAATCTTTTAAATGCTCAATTTGATATAGCAATTGCGTTATTAGTAATGTTATGCTTTTGTGCAGTTGGAATTATTGTAAACTTATATTTTCTCAAGTACCTTAGAGATGTATCTATCGATGATGAAGACCTGGATAGTTTCGCGGTTGGATTGGAACCACCTGAAAACCGATGAGGCAATTATTATTTTTCTGCTGTCTTTATAAATTCCAATAAAAACTTATAAACCAGTTGGTTAATTTTATACCTTTACTTCAATGGATGTGAAATCAGCATTGAAGGCAGGCCTGAAGAATCGTAGATATCGGAAAAAACGGGTAATGCATATAATCTATTAGTTAGCGTTTCTGCAAATAACCCGAGCTCAAGAGCAAAAGGTATGATAACGCGAAAAATCAATAATACCAATAGAAGTAAATGTACTGGGTGCTTTGCTTGCGCTTCAGTATGTCCGATTGATTGCATAGAAATGATATCCGACAATGAAGGTTTTTGGTATCCGGCAGTAAATGAGAGTTGCATCGAGTGTGGAAAATGTATTGATGTTTGTCACATTTTCAAAAACGAGAAAGTTGATAATCATCCAATTGCATATGCCTGCAAAAATACTGATGAAGAAATTCGTTCAGAAAGTTCTTCCGGAGGTGTTTTTTATGAACTAGCTGCGTATATGCTTTCCCAAAAAGGGGTTGTATTTGGAGCTGGCTATAATGCTAACTTTGAAGTTGTGCATACTTATGTTGAAAACATCGCTGACTTAAAAAGATTTCAGCGTTCCAAATATGTCCAAAGTAAAATTGGCAATACATTTAAACAAGCAAAGAAGTTTTTGTTGAGTGGAAGGAATGTTCTTTTTTCCGGTACACCCTGCCAAATTGCTGGACTTAAATCGTTTCTCGGAAAACCATATGATTCGCTAACTTGTGTAGATTTTATATGCCATGGAGTACCTTCTCCACTCGTTTGGAAAAAATATATTGAGTATCAGGAAAAAAGGAGCAAGTCGCGTACCCAAAAAGTCGATTTCAGAGTGAAAGATGAGGGGTGGAGAAGATTTTCTGTACGATTTATTTTCGAGAATCACACCAAATATCAGCAGACGTTACTTAAAGATTTGTATATGAATGTGTTTCTAAGCGACATATGCCTAAGACCGTCTTGTTATCATTGTGATTTTAAAACATTGCACAGACAAAGTGATATTACTTTGGCCGACTTTTGGGGAGTCCAATTTATTTGTCCTGAAATAGATGACAACAAAGGAACCTCTCTTGTTTTTGTTAACAGTAAATCAGGTATTGAAATTTTTGATTCAATTATGAGTGCTCTTATACATAAAGAGGTTGAAATAAATTTATCTGTGAAGTATAACCCTTCAGCAATCAGGTCTTCCAGTCCTCATCCTGATCGGGCAAAATTTTTAGTTAAAATACTCAATACCCCATTTAATGTAGTTGCTAAAGAATATTGCATGGAAAATGTTGGATTCAAAAAAAAAGTCAGTTTGTTGATTTATAGTTTTTTAGATATATTTTGTGTCAAGAAGTTCATAGAAGGTAAATCCCTGAAAATATCAGGTTGATTTATGCTCGTCGTAAGAACGCAATACTACTTTACAACCACCAACTTTCTCGCCTGGCTATGTTCCCCCAACTTCAACTTGCAATAATAAACTCCTGAAGCAAGTGCCGAGCCATCGAATTCAATTTCGTAATTACCGGCGGGTTGGCGATCGTTTACAAGGATAGCTACTTCCTGACCGATAAGGTTATAAATTTTCAAGCTTAACAAATCCGCATCAATACGCTCTCCCGGTAAGGCAGAAGTCCCGGTATAAGCTGGAATTGAATATTTTATTCTGGTGGTTGTCTTAAAAGGGTTAGGGTAGTTTTGCTCAAGTAATAAATTTGGTGCCATTTCAGCAGTATTCCGGACAGAAGTAGTTTTTGATAATTTTCTTAAGGTGGCAGTACATGAAGTAAAAGTATAATATACCGTTCCATCTCCTTCGATACCGCTAGTGTTACTGCTTATTGTAATGAAATATCCTGAAACATCTCCTCCTGAGTAAAAAGGGGAAATAGAGAGCCCTGGAACCGGGCTGAATCCATAAAAAGAAACTCCTCCTGCCATAGCATATGTTAGTTTTTGAGGTACACCCTCATGAACCAGTATTGATCGGCAATCAGCGTTTTCCCATCTTCCCAGAATACTCCATTTATATGAAAATTTTATAGCGTTTTTGAAAGGAATTGAAAAAGAAAAAAGTTCAACACCGGAGGGATCATAGCTAAGAGAAGCATCTCCACCACCATCTCTGTTTCTCATTGCTTTCCATGTTTCTGAAGTACCGCTCATCGACCATTTAAGCTTTGGGCAAGCATTTCCTGTATGATCAGTAAATGTCTCTTTTCCAAATTTATGTACCATAATTACTCCGGATAATGTCATTGTTGAATCAAAGAATTCAAATTCGGTGTTTTTTTCATCCACAGCAGTTCCAATAAAACTTCCGTAAGCCCGTTGAGTCCAGAATTTGTTTTCCTGTATCCAATTAGTTCCATCGGAGTATTCTCTCAAATGATCTCTGTAGCTGGTGGAACTAATTGACAAATCATAGGTCAGTTTCCACAAGTTGCGGTCTTCAAAATCTCCAATTAAAATGGAATTTGAACCATTGTATGTTATTGTATCGCGGAAAACATTGATGGCATTCAGAATTGTTGCGTTAAGGATCGCAACTCCTTCATCACCTCCGGCATCAAACTGAATTCTTGCGTCACCATTCTCATCGGTATTAACTTTTGTCAGGTCAATTGATCCACGTGATGTTTCAATTGCCAGTTCCCTGTTAACTAATGGTAATCCGTCGCAGTCACTTACATGAATCGCAACTTCAGTAGATCCATTCTTTTCAATATTTTCTATTGCTGGGGTTACATCAATTTTTGGATTAATAACTAGTTGCTGATTATCTTCCTTCATTGCGGTTATAAAAGCTCTCATTTTCTGTGTAAGCGGCAGTATTTGCTGTACTGCATTGTGACAAGCCTCGCTAATATTCTCAATGCTTGCAGAGGCAAACTGGGCTGTTCCAACTGCTATTTGAGTATAGGCATTTCCTTCAAGAAGTGAAACAGTTAGCGTGTAACTTCCCGGGGATCCGGAAATTGAACTGGCAATTACGAAATCGTATTTTGCATAGATGAATCTTCCTGTATCGGGTAAGAAAAATGAACTTCCTGACGAAGCAATATCATTCTCGGTAGTATCAGAAAACCCGTATGAAATGAAAAAAATTTCATTGTCGGTGATATTATTAATAACATTTCGGTAGATATGCTTTGAGGCCGAATTAAATGCGTTTTGCTGACTTATATCAGTATAGGACGCTTCAGTTGAATTGCAGTCGTAATAAGCAAGAGAGAGTTTAGGCCAGTTGTCCTGGGACTGAATGGAAACCAATGGAAGAAAAAACAGAATGGCAGGTGCTATTCTTATAAAGAAATATAAGAATGCTGAAGTGTTTAAAGCTTTTGTCATTTTTGATATCTCTTAAATAATGGTTAACTTTCTAAAACCGGGAATTGAGATTCTTTTTGTAGGAAAATTGTATAAAACCGGCGAATATAAATTTCGGTATTTTTATAATATAAAGCAATAATAAAACCGGATTTTAGAAATATTAAGAATTAAACTGAGCAGATGACAGAAATTCCAATAATTTCTATAAATTGATAACCATTCCAGACCCGTCTAAAATGGGCGAATTGAATTTTAAGTATTATACCGGGGGGTTATTTCAGCAAAATACCAGCCCGCAACAAGAATCTGAAGAAGCTGCTAAATTCGATGTTTCTGATTAAACAGCCTTTTCCCTCAATCGAAATCAATTCAAAATCACAGTTTAGGTTATATCCGCTTTATTATTAATCTTTGCGATCCAATATTCGGAATTTTTTTTCGGGGGATTTTTTAAAAAAAAGCTTAACTCCGGATACATTTTTAGCGGAATGTTTTTGTTTACCGACTGGTTTTTTCGAACCCGAAAAGAAAGGTTTCAGAAAGTGGTTGAACTAAATCATTTTAAAAACAACATTAAGCTATAAATTCCTTAAAATTTTGCACAATAGTTATTGTTTTTTTAAAAAAAAGAATACCTTTGCAACCCGATTTGGGAAAAATATTCAAACAATTACAATAAGTTTATATGCCAACAATTCAGCAATTAGTAAGAAAAGGAAGGAAAAAGATTGTTGAGAAAAGTAAAGCTCCGGCTCTGGATTCATGTCCACAGCGTAGAGGTGTGTGTGTAAGAGTATACACCACAACTCCTAAGAAGCCGAATTCAGCAATGCGTAAAGTAGCCAGGGTAAGGTTGACTAACCAGAAGGAAGTAAACGCTTATATTCCGGGTGAAGGTCACAATCTTCAGGAACACTCTATTGTTCTTATCAGGGGAGGAAGGGTAAAAGATCTTCCCGGTGTAAGGTATCACCTGATTCGCGGAGCTCTCGATGCTTCCGGTGTTGAAGGCAGATCACAGAGACGTTCGAAATACGGTACAAAAAGGCCTAAGAAAAAATAATTAATAGTATAGTCAGAAATGAGAAAATCGAAACCCAAAAAGAGAATCCTGTTACCCGATCCGAAGTTCGGAAGTCCGGATGTAACAAGGTTTGTGAACAATCTTATGATAGAGGGTAAGAAGAGTATCTCTTACACCATTTTTTATGATGCGATAAAAATGGTTGAGGAGAAAATGAAAAATGCCGACAAGCCCGCTCTTGAAATTTGGAAACTTGCTATCGAAAACATAACTCCCCAGGTTGAGGTAAAAAGCCGCAGGGTAGGTGGTGCTACTTTTCAGGTTCCAATGGAAATCCGTTCCGACCGAAAAGTGTCGATAGGAATGAAGAACCTTATTTTCTATGCAAGAAAACGCACAGGACGTTCCATGAGCGAAAAACTTGCTGCTGAAATCATGGCTGCTTACAACAACGAAGGCGGCGCATACAAGAAAAAGGAAGACACACATAGAATGGCTGAAGCCAACAAGGCATTTGCACATTTCAGATTTTAAACGAGAAAAGAAGCAGGAAGCAGAATAGATGAAACAGGATCTGAAATACACGAGGAATATTGGTATAATGGCCCATATCGATGCGGGTAAAACCACTTTAACAGAGAGAATTCTGTTTTATACTGGTATTACTCACAAACTTGGTGAAGTGCACGATGGGGCAGCTACAATGGATTGGATGGTACAGGAGCAGGAAAGGGGAATAACAATTACTTCCGCTGCAACAACAACATATTGGAAATACCTTAACGACGATCATAAGATAAATATAATTGACACCCCAGGTCACGTAGACTTTACGGTCGAGGTTGAGCGCTCTTTGAGGGTACTCGACGGGGCCGTGGCTGTTTTTTGCGGCGTGGGTGGTGTTGAGCCACAGTCTGAAACCGTTTGGCGCCAGGCTGATAAATATAAAGTTCCAAGGATTGCCTTTATTAACAAACTCGACCGTGTAGGGTCAGACTTCCTAAGGGTAGTGAGCGAAATAAGAGAAAAACTTGGAGCCAACGCTGTTCCTCTTCAATTGCCTATCGGCTCAGAAGAGAACTTCAGAGGAGTTGTTGATCTTATCCAAAGAAAAGCAGTTATATGGCATGATGATGCCAAATTGGGAACCACTTATCAACTAGAGGAAATCCCTGAAGATATGATCGAAGAGGTTGAGGAATGGAGAGAAAAACTTATTGAAGCAGTATGTATTTCTGACGACAGACTTCTCGAGAAATTTCTGGAAGACCGAGATTCAATCTCTGTAGAGGAGTTCATGGGCTATGCACGCAGAGCCACAATCAGGATGGAAATGGTTCCGGTGTTGGCAGGGTCAGCCTTCAAAAACAAGGGGATTCAGCGTTTGCTCGACGGGATTGTTGCAATGCTCCCATGCCCGCTCGACATTGAGGCCGTAACCGGTATAAATCCCGATACGGAAAAAGAAGAAACCAGAGCACCGGATCCCGATGCCCCAATGGCAGGGTTGGCATTCAAGATTGCTACCGATCCTTTTGTTGGTCGCGTTACTTATGTTCGCGTATATTCAGGAGTTTTAAGGGAGGGTTCCTATGTTCTTAATACCCGTACCGGGAAAAAAGAACGAATCAATCGCTTATACCAGATGCATGCCAATAAACAACTTCCAAAAGAGTTTATTGAAGCCGGAGATATATGCGGAGCCGTTGGATTTAAAGACCTCAGAACCGGAGATACGATTTGTTCAATCGACGCACCCATCATTCTTGAGTCGATGGACTTCCCTGAACCGGTTATCTCCGTTGCTATTGAGCCTAAAACCCAACAGGATATGGATCGCCTTGGAATGGCTCTGGGTAAACTTACTGAAGAAGATCCTACTTTCCTTATCAATACAGATCCCGATAGCGGTCAAACAATTATCAGAGGAATGGGCGAGCTTCACCTCGAGATTCTTATCGACAGGTTGAGACGCGAGTTCAAAGTAGAATGTAATCAGGGTAGACCCCAGGTTAACTATAAAGAAGCCGTCACCCAGCTTATCGAACATCGTGAAGTGTTCAAGAAACAAACAGGTGGTAGAGGTAAATTTGCAGATATCCAGATTAAAATCGGACCTGCCGATCCAGGTGTAGTTGGCTTGCAATTCGTGAACGAAGTTAAAGGAGGCAATGTTCCCCGCGAATATATCCCGGCAATTGAAAAAGGATTCAAGGAATCACTGAAAAACGGCCCCTTGGCTGGTTACCCGATGGAAAGTTTGAAAGTTATCCTTTTCGACGGTTCATACCATGCTGTCGACTCCGATGCATTAGCCTTCGAAATTTGTGCTAAACAAGCATTCCGTCACGCAGCCTCCAAAGCTAAACCAGTTCTTCTCGAGCCTATTATGGCTGCAGAAGTCGTTACTCCCGAGGAATATATGGGCGACGTGATCGGCGACTTCAACAAACGCCGTGGTCAGGTTGAAGGTATGGAAAGCAGGGCAGGAGCAAGAGTTATTAAAGCTAAAGTCCCCTTGTCGGAACAGTTCGGATACGTTACAACATTGAGGACGCTTACCTCAGGGCGAGCAACTTCAGCAATGACGTTCTCTCACTTTCAGGAGGTGAGCTCTGAACTCTCCAAATCGATACTAGAAAAAATTAGTGGTAAAACAGTTGCATAACAATTATTAGAATGAGCCAAAAGATTAGAATTAAATTGAAGTCTTACGATCATAACCTGGTGGACAAATCAGCAGAGAAGATCGTGAAAACTGTAAAATCTACCGGAGCTGTTGTGAGCGGTCCCATTCCATTACCAACTCACAAAAGGATTTATACTGTGCTTAGGTCACCCTTCGTAAACAAAAAATCCAGAGAGCAATTTCAGTTGTGTTCGTTTAAAAGATTGCTTGATATTTACAGTTCAACTCCCAAAACCATCGATGCTCTCATGAAACTTGAGCTTCCCAGTGGTGTTGAGGTAGAAATAAAAGTTTGATTACTTTATAAAAACATAGAAAAATGCCAGGATTAATTGGTAAGAAGATCGGAATGACTTCCATCTTCGACGCAGACGGAAAAAATGTTCCATGCACTGTAATACAGGCTGGACCTTGTGTTATTACTCAGGTGAAAACCGTATCGAATGATGGATATGCTGCTGTTCAGCTAGCCTTTGACGATAAGAAAGAAAAACACACAACCAAGGCCTTAATGGGTCACTTCAAAAAAGCTGAAACTGAACCCAAAAGGAAAGTGGTTGAGTTGAAAGGTTTTGTAAAAGACTGGAAACTTGGTGATGTTATAACTGTTGACTATTTCAAAGACGATATCTGGTTGGATATTGTTGGCCTATCCAAAGGCAAGGGCTTTCAAGGTGTTGTGAAAAGACACGGCTTCAGCGGTGTTAACGACGCAACACACGGTCAGCACAACAGGCTTAGAGCTCCCGGTTCACTCGGTGCTTCATCCTACCCATCAAGGGTTTTCAAGGGAATGAGAATGGCCGGACGTATGGGTGGCAATCGCGTAAAAGTATTAAACCTGAAGATTATGAAAGTTATGCCGGAAAATAATCTTCTTCTTATTAAAGGTTCCGTTCCAGGTTCTATAGGTTCATATTTAATTATTGAAAAGTAATGGATTTAGCTATCATGAATATTGCCGGTAAGGAAACCGGTAAAAAGGTAAAACTCGAAGATTCACTCTTCGGTATCGAGCCAAACGACCATGCAATTTATTTGGATGTGAAACAATACCTGGCCAACAATCGTCAGGGAACTCACAAAGCCAAAGAAAGATCAGAAGTTACCGGTAGTACCCGGAAACTCAAAAAACAAAAGGGAAGCGGTTCGGCTCGTTTCGGTGACATCAAAAACCCACTCTTCCGCAGTGGAGGTAGAGTTTTTGGACCCAGACCCCGCGATTACAGTTTTAAGCTGAATAAGAAAGTGAAAGCCCTGGCTCGTATTTCGGCTCTTTCCTATAAAGCTCAAAACAACCAGCTGTTGGTTCTGGAAGACTTTGATTTTGAAGCTCCTAAAACAAAAGAATTTTTGAATCTTCAGAAAAATTTCAACCTGGATAATAAAAAGTCTCTTTTAGTTTTAAAAGAAGGAAATAATAATATATATTTGTCCTCTCGAAATTTACACAATTCCAAGGTCGTAACCCTTTCAGAATTAAACACTTACGATATAATGAATGCGACAACAGTGTTGTTTGTAGAGAGTTCACTTGGTGTGTTACAAAGTAAATAGATGAAATTTTAAGTACAAAAAGCAATGGATATTTTAATAAAGCCAATCGTTACCGAGAAACTTACTGCAATGGCTGAAAAGCTTAACAGCTATGGGTTTGTTGTTGAAAAGAAGGCAAACAAATTGCAGATTAAAAAGGCAGTTGAAGACATGTATAAGGTTAAAGTTTCTTCTGTTAACACAATGCGCTATGCCGGTAAAGCAAAAAGCCGGTTTACAAAAAGCGGTGTGATCAGCGGTAAGTCGCCAAATACAAAAAGGGCTGTTATTACTTTAGCCGCAGGAGAGACTATTGATTTCTATAGCAATATTTAAATAAAATGGCAGTAAGAAAGTTAAAACCTGTTACACCAGGTCAGAGATTCAGAATAATGTCCGGTTTTGATGAGATCACAGCATCAAGCCCTGAAAAAAGTCTGCTTGCCCCGATTAAAAAATCCGGAGGTAGAAATAATACCGGAAAAATGACAATCAGGTATGTAGGTGGTGGACATAAAAAGAAATACAGGATCATCGACTTTAAAAGAGATAAAGATAATGTTCTTGCTATAGTAAAGACTATTGAGTACGATCCCAACCGTTCAGCCAGGATAGCCCTTGTTGTTTATGGAGATGGAGAGAAAAGATACATTCTGGCTCCAGCTGGCTTGAATGTGGGTCAGACTATCCTTTCGGGTGAAGAAATTGCACCTGAAATTGGAAATGCTCTGCCGCTCTCAAAAATACCTCTGGGATCAATCATTCACAATATTGAATTAAGACCCGGACAGGGAGCAGTTCTCGCAAGAAGCGCCGGTACCTCCGCACAGCTTACTTCAAGAGACGGGAAATACGGGATTATCAAACTTCCTTCTGGTGAAACACGAATGGTGCTTATTACTTGCAAAGCTACAGTAGGTGCAGTTTCAAACTCCGACCACGCTCTGACAAGATCAGGAAAAGCAGGTCGTTCACGTTGGCTTGGAAGACGTCCAAGGGTGCGTGGTGTTGTTATGAACCCGGTTGACCATCCGATGGGTGGAGGTGAAGGTAGAGCCAGTGGAGGCCATCCAAGATCCAGAAAAGGTCTGCCAGCTAAAGGTTACAAAACCAGGGCAAAGAAAAATATGTCCAACAAGTATATCATCGAAAGAAGAAAAAAATAAAATTTTAGAATATGAGCCGTTCACTGAAAAAAGGTCCTTTTATTGATTTTAAATTGGAAAAAAGAGTGCTCGACATGACTGAATCGGGCAAGAAGCAAGTAATCAAGACCTGGTCAAGACGTTCTGTTATCTCTCCCGATTTTGTGGGCCAGACGATCGCAGTTCACAACGGTAATAAATTCATCCCTGTTTATGTGACTGAGAACATGGTCGGTCATAAACTTGGTGAATTCGCACCAACCCGAATATTGAGAGGTCACGGTGGTAAGCAGAAATAATAACAGAGAATTCAGAAAACTTACAGTAAAATGGGTGCAAGAAAAAGATTAAGTGCTAATAAGATTAAAGAAGACAATAAGAAAAGTGCTTTTGCTAGTCTTAACAGTGTTCCTACCTCTCCCCGAAAAATGAGGCTGGTTACAGACCTTATTAGAGGAATGGAAGTAAATAAAGCTTTGGACATACTCAAATTTACCGAGAAGGAAGCTGCAAAAAGAGTTGAAAAACTGCTTCTTTCAGCAATTTCCAACTGGCAGGCAAAAAACGAGGGAATGCGTATTGAGGATACCAAAATTTTCGTGAAAGAAGTTTTTGTTGAACAGGGAAAAACTCTGAAGAGATTGCGCCCAGCTCCTCAGGGACGTGCTCACAGAATCAGAAAGAGATCAAACCACGTTACAATAATTCTTGACAGCGTGAATAATAACGAACTTGAAACAACTAAATAATAATGGGACAAAAAGTTAATCCGATATCTAATCGTCTTGGTATAATCAGAGGCTGGGATTCAAACTGGTATGGTGGAAGAGATTATTCTTCCAAGCTGATTGAAGATACCAAGATTCGCGAATATTTGACCGCTCGTCTTGCTAAAGCCAGCATTTCAAAAATCGTTATCGAACGCACTTTAAAACTCATCACTGTAACCGTGAATACTGCACGTCCAGGTATTATTATCGGAAAAGGCGGACAGGAAGTGGATAAGTTGAAAGAGGAATTGAAGAAAATTACCAAGAAGGAAGTACAGATTAATATTTACGAGGTAAAGAGACCGGAACTTGATGCAACTATTGTTGGTAACAACATTGCACGCCAGATTGAAGGCAAAATTTCATACCGAAGAGCTATTAAAATGGCAATGGCTTCAACCATGCGTATGGGATCGGAAGGTATCAAAGTAATGATCTCAGGTCGTCTCGGAGGAGCTGAAATGGCCCGTAATGAGACTCTGAAGGAAGGCAGGATTCCCCTTCATACACTTCGTGCAGATATCGATTACGCTTTGGCTGAAGCTCATACAAAAGTTGGCGTAATCGGTGTTAAAGTGTGGATTTGCAACGGTGAGATCTACGGTAAACGTGACCTTGCACCTAATATCGGAGCAAAAAACGTAAAACCCAAAGCAGGTTTCCGCAAGAATAAAAAAAATAGCAGGTAATTATTGAAATCTATATAAAGAAATGTTACAACCTAAAAGAACCAAGTTCAGGAGAGCACAAAAAGGTAAGATGAAAGGAAACGCTCAGCGTGGTCATGAGCTTGCTTTCGGTTCATTCGGGATTAAAGTCCTTGAAGAAGTTTGGCTTACCGGTCGTCAAATTGAAGCTGCCCGTCAGGCTGTTACCCGCCACATGAAAAGAGAGGGTCAGATATGGATCCGTGTTTTCCCCGATAAGCCTATCACCAAGAAACCTGCCGAAGTCAGGATGGGTAAAGGTAAAGGTGCACCAGAAGGATTCGTTTGTCCAATTACCCCGGGTAGAATTATCCTGGAAGCCGAAGGTGTTCCCTTCGAAATCGCAAAGGAAGCTCTCAGGTTGGCAGCACAAAAATTACCCGTCACCACTCGTTTCGTGGTAAGACGCGATTATGTTCAGAAATAAAGATTAAAAAAATATCCGGATGAAGAATTCTGAGATCAAAGAGCTGAGTACAAAAGAACTGAAAGAAAGGATTGAAACTGAAAGGGAACTGCTTTCACGCATGAAATTGAACCATGCAGTTTCACCACTCGACAATCCTATCAAAATCAGAGACTCAAGAAAAAATGTAGCCAGGATGAATACTGAGCTGGTTAGCAGATTATCAAAAGAAAATATCAAAAGTTAAAACTCTCACATGGAGAACACAAGACAAGATAGAAGAGAACGTGTTGGTGTTGTTGTAAGCAACAAAATGGAAAAGTCTATTACCATTGCTGTGCACACAAAAGCTAAACACCCTATTTACGGAAAATTCGTAAACAAAACATCAAAGTTCATGGCTCACGACGAGAAGAACGAGTGCAATGTTGGCGACACTGTGAAAATAATGGAAACCAGACCATTAAGCAAAAACAAAAACTGGAGACTAGTTGAAATTATTGAAAGAGCTAAGTAATCATGATACAACAAGAAAGCAGACTGGGAGTTGCCGACAATAGCGGAGCAAAGGAAGTTCTTTGTATACGTGTACTCGGAGGAACAGGTAGACGCTATGCCTCTATTGGCGACAAAATCGTTGTTGCTATAAAAAGCGCCACTCCTTCCGGGGAAGTAAAAAAAGGTACCGTAAGTAAAGCCGTAGTGGTTCGTACCAAAAAGGAAATCAGACGACCGGATGGATCATACATTCGCTTTGACGACAATGCAGTAGTACTTCTTAACAATGTCGATGAGATGCGTGGAACACGTATTTTCGGACCTGTTGCGAGAGAACTGCGTGACAAATACATGAAAATTGTTTCACTCGCACCTGAGGTGTTGTAAATTTATAAAGATTATCCCAATGCAAAGGAAATTTCATATCAAAAAGGGTGATTTGGTAATCGTAAACTCTGGCGAATCTAAAGGTCAGCAGGGACGCATTCTTGAGGTTCTTTACACAAAAGAAAGAGCTATTGTTGAAGGCGTTAATATGGTCTCCAAAGCTACCAAGCCAAACGCAAAAAGTCCACAGGGCGGAATTATCAAAAAAGAAGCTCCGGTACATATCTCCAATCTTAACCTGGTTGATCCCTCTACCGGTAAAGCTACCCGCATCGGCAGAAAATTAAATGAGAACAATAAATTAGTAAGGTATTCAAAAAAATCAGGAGAGGAGATTAAGTAATGGCCTACACACCCACATTAGAAACCAAATACAAGGAAGAAGTTGCTCCTGCTTTGATGAAGAAATTCAACTATAAAAGCACAATGCAGGTTCCCCGTATTTTAAAAATAGCCATTAACTCCGGAGTTGGTGATGCTATTGCTGACAAGAAACTTATTGAAACAGCATTGGATGAGATTTCAAATATAGCAGGTCAGAAAGCAATTTCTACTATGTCTACCAAAGATATCTCCAACTTTAAACTCAGAAAAGGCATGCCTATCGGGGTTAAAGTTACCCTTCGCAGAGACAAGATGTATGAATTCATGGAGCGACTCATTAACGCCTCGCTTCCCAGGATACGTGACTTCAACGGAATCAGCAGCAAATTTGATGGCCGCGGAAATTACACCCTCGGAATAACTGAGCAGATTATTTTCCCTGAGATCGATATCGATAAGATCAACAAGATTATGGGTTTGGAGATAACATTCGTTACCTCTGCAAAATCCGATGAAGAAGGATTCGCCCTCTTGAAAGAATTTGGAATACCATTTAAAAAATAAAAATACCATATCGTATGGCTAAAGAATCAATGATCGCTCGCGAAGAAAAACGCAGAAAACTTGTTGAGAGATTTGCGGAAAAGAGAGCTAAACTTAAAGCAGAAGGTGACTACGTGGGTCTCAGTCGTCTGCCAAAGAACTCAAATCCTATCCGGATGCATAATCGTTGCAAAATAACAGGTAGGCCTAAAGGATATATCAGGCAGTTTGGAATCAGCAGGATACAGTTTAGGGAAATGGCTTCGTCAGGATTAATTCCCGGAATTAAGAAAGCCAGCTGGTAGTTAATTATAGTAAGAAACAGAAAGAATTTAAATTTTAAACAGATGACAGATCCAATTGCAGATTATCTTACCCGGATAAGAAACGCAGTGATGGCAAAGCACAGAGTGGTTGAAGTTCCTGCTTCAAATATCAAAAAGGATATTACAAAAATCCTTTTCGATAAAGGCTACATCCTGAATTATAAGTTTGAGGAACAAGATGGTCCCCAGGGTTTAATTAAAATAGCTCTTAAATACCATCCTGAAACTAAGACCCCTGCTATTAAAGGTATTCGAAGAATTAGTAAGCCAGGTCTCCGTAAATACACAGGAAACGATACTCTTCCAAGAGTTCTTAACGGACTCGGTATTGCAATCATTTCCACATCACAAGGGGTAATGACCGATAAAGAAGCCCGCACTCTTAGTATTGGTGGTGAGGTTTTATGTTATGTATATTAATAAAGAAAGTTATCAATGTCAAGGATTGGAATTTTACCGATAGAAATACCCGCGGGAGTAGCTGTAACCGTTAGCGACGACAATATCGTTACCGTTAAGGGCCCCAAAGGTGAGCTGAAACAGAAAGTCGACAAAGACATTACGATCAAGCTCGAAGCTAATCAGGTTCTCGTATCCCGGCCTACTGAGCAAAAACGTCACAAAGCTATGCATGGATTGTACAGATCCCTGATAAACAACATGGTTCACGGCGTGTCAATTGGTTATAAGATCGAGCAGGAATTGGTAGGTGTAGGATACAGAGCTGAAGCTAAAGGACAAATTCTTGAGCTTAGCCTTGGATTCTCACATGATATTCACCTTCAACTTCCTGTAGAGATTTCTCTTGCAACCAAAACCGAGCGTCGCGCGAATCCCATTATTACCATGGAAAGCGCCGATAAACAACTCATTGGTCATGTGGCTGCAAAAATCAGGTCCCTCAGGGCTCCTGAACCTTACAAAGGTAAAGGTATCAAATTTGTTGGCGAAGTATTGCGTAGAAAAGCTGGTAAATCGGCTAGTGCATAATTGTTTAAATAGAATAAAAACATGTCTTTAACTAAGCTCGAAAGAAGAATAAGAATCAAGCACAGGATTCGCAAGAGATTATCAGGCGTTGCCGAAAGACCCAGAATGTCGGTTTACAGAAGCAACAAAGAAATCTATGTGCAACTGGTTGATGATGTACAGGGAATTACCCTTATTGCTGCCTCATCCAGAGAAAAAGATATCGCTGATAAAAAGGATATCACAAAAACTGAACAGGCTAAACTCGTTGGTAAAATGATTGCTGAAAAAGCTGCTGCCAATG
>JAIFNN010000024.1 GCA_020047715.1 Bacteroidota bacterium
TCCTCGTTTTGTTGCCGGAACAGCAATGTGCTTCCCCGTTGATTTCAAAATTCAGAGCAGCACAGATAATAAACTTTGGATGGATATTGAAGGCCAATCCTATACAAACTACATTTGCACTGACACCTCCGGCCAGGTATTCACCTTTAACCCGATTGTTTCCGCACAATACCTTAGACTTTTCGCAACCAAACTCAGCGCTGATTCCTATGGTAATTTTTATTGTCAAATTGCAGAAATGGCTGCAATCAGCACAACAATTCCAATGAATTCAGAAGGCTTAAGTCAAATGGACGAATTTACTCAGTTGCATAATTATCCTAATCCCTTTAATGAGTCAACAACCATACAATACACCATTCGAGAAGAATCGTTTGTTCATCTTGAGGTGTTTGACATAAGAGGGAGAAAGCTTGCTGATTTGATAGACACACCTCAATCAAGTGGAACTTACAGTTTAACCTGGGCGGCAGAGAATAACAAGGGCGAAAAACTCGAATCGGGGCTTTATTTCTGCAAACTCACTGTGGATAACAAAGTCTGTTTAAGAAAGATGTTACTCACAAGGTATATGCCTTAGGCTCATGCCTTTAATTTCAATAGATCATTTATCACAAAGGAAGGAT
The DNA here is from genome assembly GCA_020047715.1 of Bacteroidota bacterium. Classification (GTDB taxonomy): domain Bacteria; phylum Bacteroidota; class Bacteroidia; order Bacteroidales; genus JACJXF01. The sequence continues at coordinate 627 of JAIFNN010000024.1, forward strand.
CAAAATATATATTGATTTGCAACTTTAGCTTTCTTACTTTTGGGTTTTTTGGTTGAATTCCCTATACGCACTGATTTCATTCCAATAATAATTAAAGCAAAACAACAACTGAAATCGGAATAGAGGGTCTCTTTTGCGGCGCCAAATCCACCGATAAAAGAATAATTCAACGCGCAGTCAAAATTTCACACACATAAAACCTTAAAATAATCCATGGAATCTTCTCTAAAAAAACTGGTTGAAATCTCGAACTATTATGGCTCCGATCCTGAATATGTCATTGCCGGTGGAGGCAACACTTCGTTCAAAAACGAAAAACACCTGTGGATAAAGGCCAGTGGCACATCGATGGCAACCATAACGGAAAGCGGGTTCGTAAAGATGGATCGCTCAGCACTACAAAAGATCTCAGAAAAAACCTATAGTGAAGATCCCCTGAAAAGAGAATCGGAAATAAAACTGGAACTCCATAATTGCATTGTTGAAGACACCGGCTTGCGGCCTTCCGTGGAAACTTCCCTGCACAACCTCATAAATTCCGCCTTCGTGGTCCACACCCACCCTACCTGGGTAAACGCCCTGATGTGCGCGAAAAACAGCAGCGAAGAAACAGCAAAACTATTTGGCACTGAGGCTTTGGTAATCGAATATACCGACCCCGGATACATCTTGTTCAAACTGGTTGAGAAAAAAATTACAGAATATGTTTCAGAATTCGGCAAAGACCCTGTAATCATTTTTCTGGAAAACCACGGTGTTTTTGTGTCTGCCGACACCATTGAGGAAATAAAATCCATTTACCGTGATATTGACAAAAAGATAAAGAGCAAAATCGACTTTGCCGTCCCATCCATAAACCCGATAGGTTCAAATCTCACAGAACTTACAGAATCTTTGGCAAATAGCAAAGGTCTCAAAGCCAAAGCCTTTAACTGCGATCTGATTCAACATTTCGTGAAAGATGAGGATACCTTCAAGCTGGTGGGAATTGCATTTTCACCCGATAATATTGTTTATTGCAAAGCCCATTACCTTTTCTCAGGTTCCGATTCTGCGAAATTGCTGCAAGACTATGAATCCTTCGAGAAAAAACACGGGTACTACCCGAAGGTTATCGGGATAAAAAAACTGGGCCTTATCTGCCTGGAAGAAAATGAAAAATCCCTTAACACCGTTTATGAGGTTTTCCTTGACATGATGAAGATCAGTTATGCAACGAAAAGCTTTGGCGGACCAAGGTTTATGACGGCCCGTCAGATTGAGTTTATCGACAACTGGGAGGTTGAAAATTATCGCAGAAAAATTGCAAAGACCTAGAGGTATCATATTTTGATTCCTTCTCGAATTATTCAAATCTTTCTGATTATGAAAAATTTACGCCAGTTATTCAATACAGGAATTATTATTTCTTTTGTTCTGTTTATTTCGGTTCAAGCCAAATCACAGACGAACATAAAAACAAATATTGACCGCGACGTTCTGTTTCCTGCAAATTCCTCCTCAGAAATAGGTGGGGTTTTAGGCGGAAGCATCAATAATTGCATCAATAATGGTGTTATGGCCAGAGATTACTTGCTATACATAAAGCCGTTTGCCGAAAAGCTTGATGATGGAGGTGGGTTTATGGGCGAATTCTGGGGCAAATGGTATACTTCAGCGGCACTTGCTTACAGATATCAGCCCACAGCTGCCCACAGGATGGTATTGGATAGATCAGCATCTCTCTTGATCAATACTCAGGATTCCGATGGGCGACTGAGCAGTTATCCCAAAACACAGGACTTTGGGCATTGGGATATATGGGGAAGGAAATATGCGCTTCTGGGGCTTATTGCACATTACGATCAAACGGGCGATAAGAAATCATTGAAGGCAGCCTGCAGTGCCACCGATGCTCTGATTGGAATAGCGGGCCCGGGCAAACAAAAACTTACTGAAACAGGTCTGCAGATAATCGGTTCACTTTCATCCTGCTCAATTCTCGAACCCGTTGTTCTTGTTTATGAGCGTTCAGGGGAGAAAAAATACCTCGATTTCGCACTCTATTTGGTGCAACTCTGGAGCGAACCGAACACCTACAATCCCAAAGGAATGCGACTTGTTGAAGAAGCCCTGACAGGCACACATCCAATTCATATCGCCGCACCCAAAGGATATGAGATGATGTCGTGTTATGAAGGATTATGCGAGCTTTACCGTGTTACCGGCGATCCAAAACTGCTTGAAGCTGTAGTGAAATTTGGGAAGAGCGTGCTCAAAAAAGAAATAATGATTGTTGGTTCGGGTTCCAGTGGAGAACTTTGGTGCGATGGAGCAAACCGGCAGACAGAAATCCTGGAGCAACCTATGGAAACCTGCGTTACAGTGACATGGATGAAACTTTGTTACCAGCTGTTGCGGTTGACGGGCGACCCGCTCTGGGCCGACCAGCTTGAGGTCTCCCTTTACAATTCCCTATTGGGCGCAATAACCCCAGACGGGAGCTGGTGGGCATACTTCTCTCCACTTACCGGAGAAAGAATGCCATCTCCAATGCAGGTGCCGGTTTGTCAATCGAGCTGCTGTGTGGCAAATGGGCCTCGAGGACTGCTATTAACCCCGGAGTGGTCGGTAATGAAGAGTGATGCCGGTCCGGTTATAAATCTCTACTCAGAAGGAAAATGGTCACAAAAGCTGAAAAGCGGAAACAATTTAACAATCTCCCAGGAGACAAACTATCCTGAAACCAATGAAATCATAATTCACTTAGACCTCCCAAAGCCGGAGCATTTTACTCTTTCGCTTCGCATCCCTGAATGGGGAAAGAACACTTCGCTTTTGGTAAATGACGAACCTATCAATTGTCAGCCCGGGGCATACGCTCAAGTTAAGAGGGAATGGAAAAAAGGTGACAGGATACGCATTGAAATGGACTTAAGGGGACGCATCATCCGGGCTCCGGGAAGTTTGAACCATCTGGCGGTTATGCGCGGCCCTGTTGTTCTTGCTCTTGACAACCGCATGGTCAAAGACGAGAATTACAATCTTTGGTTGCTTCCCCGGGGAACTCAATGGAACTTCAAAGATGAACTTGGTGGATTAAACTATGTGCTCCCTTCACCTTGCATTACAGATGATTCTCCACAGCAATACGTCGATCTGGTCCCCTCCCCTTCCAAACCGGAGAACGTATGGATGGCATTTGAAGTGCCTTTCCTGTATAGGTACACACACTTTTTTGATCACAAACAGGTCAACCTGGTGATGTGCGATTATGCTTCTGCGGGTAATCAATACAGCGAGAAAAATCTGTTTCGTGTGTGGCTGCCCCAACCTATTTTCATGAATGATGTTTTTCCGGAAAACACCTGGCGCATTCTTTATCGCGAGGGAGATACAAGACCTGAGATCCCTTGCATGTTTGAGTGATATACGCAATTCCTATTAAAAGATACTAACCGATTTAAAATTAAGCTAATGAAAAACCAACTTTTGCTTTCCGCGGTATGGATCCTGCTTTGTTTCATCAATCCTGCAGAAGCGCAATGGCAACCTGCTTTCAGCCCCATTCAATCGCAATGGGCCGCTGAGGTTAGTCCTGATAATGTTTGGCAAGAATATCCACGCCCTCAGCTTGTAAGGGAGAAATGGCTTAACCTGAATGGCTTGTGGGATTATGCCATCCGTCCAAAAGATGAGGATATCCCCACCCAATACGACGGGCAAATATTGGTGCCTTTTGCGGTTGAATCTGCACTTTCAGGAGTTGGTAAAACGGTTGGTGAGCTTAACCGGTTATGGTACCGCAAAACCTTTGAAGTTCCGACAGATTGGAATGAACCGCGAATTGCACTTCGCTTCGAGGCTGTGGATTGGGAAACCAAAGTCTGGGTAAACGGCAAGTTTGCAGGATCGCATCTTGGCGGTTATGACCGGAATGCCATTGAAATATCTCCATTTCTCAATCCCGGCGGTATTCAGGAGATTATTGTTTCTGTTTGGGATCCTATTGATAAAGGAAATCAACCAAGAGGCAAGCAAGTTGAAAACCCCGGCGGGATTTGGTACACTTCAGTTACCGGAATTTGGCAGACTGTGTGGCTCGAGCCATTGCCTAAACAAAACATTGAGCTTTTCAGGGTCAACCCAATTCTTGATGAGGATTCAATAAGCATAAAAGTCACCTGTGTAGGTGAAAACCGGAAATTACGATTTGAGGCTAAGGTGTTTGATGGGGAAAAGCTGATTTCGCAAGGAGGCGAATCGACCCGGAAAACGCTAAAACTGAACATTCCAAATGCGAAAAAATGGTCTCCCGACTCCCCCTTTCTTTACGACCTTGCTATGGTACTGTATGATGAAAACAATCTTGCAGTCGACTCCTTGACATCTTATTTTGGTATGCGCAAAATTTCTCTGGGTCGCGATGCTGAAGGGATTACCAGAATAATGCTCAATAACGAGTTTGTTTTCCAATTGGGATTACTCGATCAGGGATGGTGGCCCGATGGATTGTATACAGCACCATCCGACCTCGCACTCCGTTATGATATCGAGATGACCAAGAAAATGGGATTCAACATGGCCCGCAAGCACGTTAAGGTAGAGCCCGACCGATGGTATTACTGGTGCGACAAACTCGGGTTGTTAGTCTGGCAGGATATGCCCAGCGGCGATCAGTACATAGGCCCCAATGACCCGGATACTGAAAGAACGCTCCCATCAAGTATGCAATTTACTGCCGAGCTCGACGAAATGATAAGGGAGAAATTCAATCACCCTAGCATTATCGCATGGGTTCCTTTTAATGAGGGCTGGGGGCAGTTCGCTACCTCAAAAGTGGCCAGCTACATAAAAATAAATGATCCGGATCGACTTGTGAATGCAGCAAGTGGATGGACAGACAGATTAGTTGGAGATATAAACGACATTCACGCCTACCCGGGACCGGCAATGCCTGTTTTAGAGCCAAACAGGGCGGCTGTTCTTGGCGAATTCGGAGGTCTGGGGCTTCCTTTTGAGAACCACACCTGGCAATCAAAAAACAATTGGGGATACAGAAACATTACCAGCCAAGATGAGCTTGTTAAATCCTATTCTGAGCTGATTGCAGAGTTGATGAAGCTCAAAAAACTAGGTCTGTCAGCAGCAGTTTACACTCAGACAACTGATGTAGAAGGAGAAGTAAACGGTTTAATGACTTACGACCGGAAGATCAGTAAGATTGAGCCGGAGATCCTGTCAAGAATTAATTCAGGATATGTACCTCCTGTTATTTTAGCCGACC
>JAIFNN010000127.1 GCA_020047715.1 Bacteroidota bacterium
TAATGAAAGAAGGAATTGTAAAATTTTTCAATGACTCCAAAGGTTATGGATTCATTAAAGACACAGAAACTGAAGAAGAATATTTCGTACATGTTTCTGGAGTTGTAGACGAAATCAGAGAAAATGATCGCGTTACTTTCGATTTGCAAGAAGGTAAAAAAGGATTAAATGCAGTAAACGTTAAACTGTCATAGTTTAAGTACTTATTATTGAGATTTTAATCTTAAGCCCCGCAAACCGCGGGGCTTTTTTTATTTATGTTGTAAATCATCAAAATAACATTACCTTTGTAACCTGTTTACAAGGAAGTATTTGCATTGAATTACCTAAGTCTTTTTTTACAAAACCCTCATCCTGGTAAATTAATATTTACTCAGCGACCTGCCGTCAATACTATAAATACGTTCAACTCCGGGTCTATAACAAAAATTTTATAATGCTTACATTTAAAGAAACCGGTATCCGTGAGGAACTGATTAAGGCTATTGAAGAAATGGGATTCGAACAGCCTACTCCTATTCAGGAGAAAACCATCCCTGCCCTGCTTAATTCCAGTGGTGACATGATCGCCCTGGCCCAGACGGGAACAGGTAAAACTGCGGCTTTCGGCCTGCCGCTGATACATTTGGCCAACATGGATTCAAAAAAGGTTGAAGCACTTGTGCTTTGCCCAACCCGTGAGCTTTGCATTCAGATCACCAAGGATCTGGATAATTACTCGAAGTTCCTCAAAGGATTTCGCTCTACCGCTGTTTATGGCGGTGCCGACATTTCAAAACAAATCCGGGCCCTCAAAGATGGCTGCCAAATAGTTGTCGGAACACCAGGGCGTGCCATTGACCTTATCAACAGGAAAGTCCTGAAAATAAACGACATTAAATGGCTGGTTCTCGATGAGGCCGACGAAATGTTGAATATGGGTTTCAAGGATGATTTGGAAACCATCATGGCTGAGACGCCCAAAGAGAAGCAGACCTTGCTGTTTTCGGCAACCATGCCAAAGGAGATTTCCTCTATGGCAAGGAAATACATGAACAATCCTGCAGAGATATCGGTAGGAAAGAAGAATTCAGGTGCCGAAAATGTTCAGCACGAATACTATATGGTTCACGCAAAAGACCGTTATGCTGCTCTGAAACGTATTGTCGACATAAACCCCAACATTTACGGCATAGTATTTTGCCGCACACGCCAGGAAACCAAAGAAGTTGCCGAAAAACTAATTGCCGATGGCTATGATGCCGACTCTCTGCACGGGGATCTCTCGCAGCAGCAGCGCGATCATGTCATGAACCGCTTCAGGCTTCGCCATCTTCAGATACTCGTTGCCACCGATGTTGCCGCTCGCGGACTCGATGTTACCGACCTCACCCATATCATAAACTTCAACCTCCCCGATGAGCTTGAAGTATACATTCACCGTAGCGGGAGAACAGGCAGGGCAAGCAAGAACGGCACATCCATTGCCATTGTCCACACCCGTGAAAACCGCAAAATCCAGGAATTGGAAAGAATTATCGGTAAAAAGTTCACGAAAAAGCCTGTTCCCCTTGGAAAAGACATCTGCGAAAAGCAACTTTTCAACCTCATCGATAAATTTGAAAATATCGAAGTCGACGAGAACCGCATTGAGCAGTACCTTCCCGTTATTTATAAAAAGCTTGAATGGCTCGACCGTGAGAACCTGATCAAGCGACTCGTATCTTTGGAGTTCAATCGTTTTCTCGAATATTACAAGAATGCCCCAGACCTTAATGTTTATCAGTCCGACAGAGATGTTTACAAAGAGGAAAGCCGCGGTTTTTCGAGGGATGGGAGAAGAAGCCGCTCACGCGATGATTTTCAGGAAGGAAGAAAAAGCAGATCCAAGGACCATTCTCAGGATGAAAGAAAGAGCCGTAGCCGGGATGACTTTCAGGATGACTCAAGAAGAGAAAAATCGCAATTCTCCAGATTCTTTATTAATGTTGGCTCACGCGACAGCATGAATGCAGGGCGCATGATATCCCTCATAAATGAGCAAACCCGCAAACGAAACATCGAAATTGGCAAGATCGATATCCTGAAAAGCTTTTCGTTTTTCGAAGTTGACAGTCGTCATGAAAACGACATCATCAACTCATTCAGCAACTCTGAATATAACAACATCCCATTGCAGGTGGAGATATCCAAGCCAGATGTGAAAAAGCAGGATTGGAATGAGCTCCCCCGAAAAAAACAAGGAAAGAAGAAATCTGGTGCAAAAGACGAAAGAAGATAGTATCTTGCGCCACGGATTTCAAGTGAATTTAAAATTCTGAAACATGAACACGATTCAAAATCATTCATTTCATATTCCAGTCATGGGCATCGGATACACCATCGACACCCCAATAAAAGTGGCTCAATATGGCATTTCTTCGGTTATCTCACTGGTTGACGATATGCTGATAGAAAAGATGCGGGAATTTCACAGTCTTAAACTCGGGCTGCCTTTTCAGGAAATCAGCGATAAAATCGATGATTTCAGAGCAAAGAGGATTACAGCCTATCTTGACCTGATGGACACTATCGTTAAACAGAAGTTTGAGGATGTAAAGAATTCCCTGCTTAAAAAAGGAGAGGAACTCGAGAAATATTATAACATGCTTCCGGACTCTGCAGAAATAAAGGGCCGTTTTGACCAAATCATGAAGAGCCACAAGCTTACAGAAATGCGCAATTGGGTTAACAAAAACCTGAGTGTTGGCAGCATCGATGTAAATATTATGACCAAGCTCGACAAGGAGAATTACAATGGCGACGAGCTGCTTCCTACTGAGTTTAATGATGCGCACGCTGCACTTAGGGGATTTGCAAACAGCAGCCTCGAATCGGGAATTGTCTTGTCGGCGGGCATGAATCCAAGACTTTACAGTTACTTTGAGAAATTCGACGACTTTTTCCCTAATGAAAATGGGGAGATGAAGAAAAAGATTATCCTCAAAGTAAGCGATTACCGTTCAGCCCTTATCCAGGGCAAATTCCTGGCAAAAAAAGGACTCTGGATTTCTGAATACAGAATTGAATCGGGTTTGAATTGCGGCGGGCATGCATTTGCCACCCAGGGGTTTCTTATGGGTCCGATTCTTGCCGAGTTCCGCGACAACAGGCAGTTTTTGAACGACACCCTCTTTGAGATTTATTCAGCAGCTCTTAAGGATAAAAACAAGACTGTACCCACGGTAGTGCCTTATGTGAAGCTTACTGCCCAGGGCGGGGTTGGCACTTCGGAGGAGCATAATTTTCTCCTTAAAGAGTACAATCTTGATTCGGTTGGATGGGGAACCCCATTTATGCTGGTTCCTGAAATCTGTAATATTGACGATCATACCCTCAATTTGCTTTCGAAGGCTACGGAGAAAGATCTGTACGTGAGCAACATCTCACCCCTTGGTGTGCCTTTCAATAGCCTTAGGAACAACACTATGGATATCGAGAAGCAAAAACGAATTGAACTGGCCAAACCTGGTGCGACATGTGTGAAAAAGTACGCTTCACTCAGTAAGGAATACGGGAACAAAGCTATCTGCCTCGCTTCTCGGGTTTACCAGAGAAAAAAAATCCAGGAACTTGATGCCAGCAACGAAGATCCCGAAACCTACAAGGCAAAGTTCGAAGCCATAACCGACAAATCCTGCATTTGCAATGGCCTTGGCACTTCGGTATTGTTGATCAACAAGATGAATACCAAGTTGGAAGGAAAAGCTGTTGCTGTATGCCCGGGGCCAAATGCCGCGTATTTTACCGAAATAGTTTCGCTCCAGCGAATGACCGATCACATCTACGGACGAGCCAATATCATTAAAAGAACCGACCGGCCGCATATGTTTATTAAAGAACTCGGGCTTTACCTCGAGTATTTGAGCAACAAAATGGAGGAGACCGCCAAACCCTTCACTGCGAAGCAGATCGAATACTTCAATGAGTTCGCTTCAAACCTGAAAGACGGCATTCGTTATTACCAAAAGCTTTTCGCGGAAAAAGTCTTTGCCGGAAAGCAACTTCAATCCGAGCTTGCCCTTGCCGAAAACACCATAAGTGAATTCGATAAGAATTTGCTTCTGCAGGCACTCCCGCCAGCCAGCAAATAAGCAAAAGCCCGGAACAGCATTATTGACAACAGGTATCGGATGGAATACAGAAACCTGAACGAATTTAAAGAAAGGATGAATATAATGGCCGGAAACGGCGAATCCTTTCTTTTTATTCTTGATTACCGTTTGAAAACCGCCATCCTCCTCCCTATCGAAGAATGCCTGAAGTATGGAATATTATTCGATATCGAAGGGGTAAGCAATGCTCCGGAATCTGCCGATCACATTGATATTCAATTAAAAAAGAATCCCATTCCGTTTGCGGAATATCTAAAGTCATTTCAGCAAATACAAACTGCGATACAAAAAGGCAACTCATACCTTGCCAATCTCACCTGCTCTACACCCATCGAAGCAAATGCGAGCCTGAGTGAAATTTTTGGTCAAAGCGCCGCTCCCTATAAACTTTTGTTCATGAACCAGTTTCTGGTGTTCTCCCCCGAATGCTTTGTAAAAATAAGCCAGGGCAAAATAAGTACATTTCCTATGAAAGGCACTATTGACGCGTCATTGGACAGGGCTGAGGAACTTCTGATGCACAATGAGAAGGAAACCGCTGAGCATGCCACCATTGTTGACCTGTTGAGAAACGACCTGAGCAGGGTAGCCTCCAATGTACAGGTGGAAAAATACCGTTACATCGAAAGAATCAATACATCCGGGAAAAGCCTTTTACAAATGAGTTCTGTTATTTCGGGGGATTTGCCTCCTTCGCATCGGGATACACTTGGCGACCTGATTTTGGAACTGCTGCCGGCAGGCTCGATTTGCGGTGCACCAAAACAATCGACCCTCAATATTATAGAAAAAGCAGAAAGCCATGAGCGTGGCTTTTACACCGGCGTTTTCGGCATATTCGACGGAGAAAGCCTGAACAGTGGAGTGATGATACGCTTTATTGAGAATCAGGGAGGGCAACTGTTTTATAAAAGTGGAGGCGGCATCACGGCAAAAAGCGATCCCTGGGAAGAGTATCAGGAACTAATCGATAAAATATATGTGCCGCTTAATTGAAACCATAAAAATCCTTGACGGAAAGGCAGAAAACATTTTCTGGCACAATTACCGGCTCAATGCCTCCCGTCACGTTCTGTTTGGACAAACCATCAAAATTGACCTGGGCACTTTCATTACTGTTCCTGAAGAATATTGTATCGGTGAAGTGAAATGCAGGATTACATACAATGCATCGATCGAGGCCATCGAGTTTGAATCCTATTCTTTCCGAAGGGTGAAATCCCTGAAAATTGTTGTCGACAACGAAATTGATTATGCGCATAAATACCTTGATCGCAACAGAATTCAAAATCTTTTTTCTCAGAGAGAGGATAAAGATGATATTCTGATCGTAAGAAACGGTTGTCTTACCGACAGTTCGTATTGCAACCTTGCGCTTTGGGATGGCAAGCAATTCCATACTCCTGGTTCACCCCTCTTAAAAGGAACAAAACGAAACAAATACCTTTCAGAGGGTATACTTGAAGAAAAGAAAATAAAAGCCGATGAATTAAAAAACTATCAGGAAATCCACCTGATAAATGCATTCATGGATCTTGGCAGAAACATTGTTTTAATCAAAGACATCTTGTAAATAAGCATCCTCGGCTTCAAGCGAAGAGCCGTCGCCCGGATTAATCTGCAAAACACTTTTTGCAACCCTATCCATTTCATTGCTGCGCAGCGAAAAAACCCCTTTTGGCAAAAACAAAGCCTCGAAGAATTCACTCTTCGTATGTCATACAAAAAGAGAACCTCCTAGCTCTCGCTCAAAGGTTTGAAACCCTCCCCGAAAACATCAAAGGCATCAAACACTGTAAGGAAAGCTTCTTTGTCGACTTCCCAAATAAACTGCTGAAGAATTGCCATTTCCCTTCGATTCAGATTTACAAAAATCATATTGCGCTCTTGCCCTTCATACATGCCTTTTACGGGAATTGCTGTGGCTCCCCTACTCATATCTGTTATGATTTTTAATCGTATTTCTTCGTATTTGTCGGAAATAATAAACAAGGCCTTGTTGTAATTCACCCCTTGCATGGTGGCGTCAATAACTTTTCCTGTAATAAAAATAACAATCCAGCTGTAAAGGGGAATTTTCCAATCTCTAAAAGCAACAAGACCTACGATTACAATAACAGAATCCACATATATTAAAAGCTGCCCAAGGGATTGCCGGGTATATTTTGCAATAATCATTGCAATGATATCAGAGCCCCCTGAAGTTGCCTTCGATTTAAAAATAAGTCCGAGGCCAAAACCCACCAGTACCCCACCAAAAATGGTAGCAAGCAAAGGGTCGTTTTCAACCAGCGGTTTGTCTCCCCAGAAATAAGTCTGAAGATCGATAAACCCGGATACTAGGATCATGCCGATAACTGTTTTGATACCGAATTTAGGACCGAGGATTTTTATTCCCAGGAGGGTTAAAGGGATATTCATTATAAGTCCCATGATACCGATAGGAAGTCCATCGGGTGCCCAGGAGAAAACCCCGACCGTTAAGTGATGGATTACAATGCTTATTCCGAAGATTCCTCCGGGAACAATTTTATAGGGGGAGATAAAAAAAACGTAACCTGCCGCCATAATGAATGAACCAACTGTAATCAGCAGGTAATTTTTAAACCATTGACCGGAAAAAAGTTTTTCCTTTGTAATGAACGCCATAATTGTATTTTTGTAAGTTGTTTCTGTGGCGCAAAAGTAAAAGATTCCCAACAATAATTACAATCTTTTCAATGGTAAAAACCGAAAGAGTTCATGTTCTAAAAGAGGGAATCAAAAAACCTGGTCCTGTTGTCTACTGGATGAGTCGCGAGCAGCGCGTCAATGAAAATTGGGCAATGCTTTTCGCCCTTGATCTCTCAGTCAAACTGCAACAGCCTTTGACAGTGGTCTTTTGTCTTGCTTCAAATTTTCCTGGGGCAACTTTGCGGCACTATGACTTTATGCTCAAGGGTCTGGAAGAGGTAGAGGCAGGCCTGCTGAAAAAAAACATTCCTTTCTACCTGCTAATGGGCTCCCCTCCAGAAACTTTGGCTGATTTCATTGCCGAATATGGAATATGTCATGTAGTTACCGATTTTGATCCCCTAAGTATAAAAAGAAAGTGGAAAGGCGACCTGCTTACAAAAACGACTGCTTCGGTTTACGAAATCGATGCGCACAATATTGTTCCCTGTCGCATTGCCAGTCAGAAATGCGAATTTGGCGCATATACCCTTCGCCCGAAAATCAAAAAGCGACTGCATGAATTTCTGGATGAATACCCAATGCTTGCAGTCCAGAAAAACCAGGGCTCCTTCCCCTTAACGAAAAACGATTGGATATCAGCGCTTCAATTCCCCTTGTCAAACCCAGAGATACCTCCGGTTGAGTGGATGAAGCCGGGAGAGGCTGCCGCAAAAATCGCATTGCAAACTTTTTTGGATCAGAAACTTGAACGATACAATGAAAAAAGAAACGATCCCAACGAGGATGCAACCTCACAACTCTCGCCCTACCTGCATTTCGGACATATCTCCGCCCAGCGGATAGCACTCGAAATCATAAAGAATCTCCCCGGAAATCCCAATACGGAAAGTTTCCTGGAGGAATTGATTGTAAGACGGGAATTATCCGATAACTTTTGCTTTTACAACCATCAGTATGATAGTTTCGAGGGATTCCCCCAATGGGCCCGAAAGACTCTCAACGAGCACCGACACGACGAGCGGGAATATCTTTATGGCTTTGATGAATTTGAAAACGCACGAACTCACGACCCTCTCTGGAATGCTGCTCAACTGGAGATGGTGAAATCCGGGAAAATGCACGGCTATATGAGAATGTATTGGGCCAAGAAGATTCTCGAATGGACCCAATCCCCTGAAGAAGCAATGGATTTCTCGATTCGTCTGAACGACCGTTATCAGCTCGACGGGCGCGACCCCAATGGTTATGTGGGCTGCGCCTGGTCAATTGGCGGGGTGCACGATCGGGCCTGGGCCGAACGCCCTGTGTTTGGTAAAATAAGATTTATGAATTACAAGGGTTGCAAACGAAAATTTGATGTAGACAAATACACCCGAAAATGGCTTTCCAAAACGAATCCACTCACTTTATTTTAGCCATGCACATTCCAGGTCACTAATACAGATAAGCATCCCAGGGAAAATCAAATGTGAGCTGAGTATAGGAATTATTGTGCGTTTTCGGACAAAAAATAACAGAAGCGGACAATAAATCAGCCATTATTGTGGGAGAATCATATACTATCGCGCTATATTTGTGCAACTTAGTCACAATGGCATAATTCATGGGCGCACTTTTAAGTAGCCTGCAGAAAAATACAATATGCTGATTTTTTTGTTTCTTGCCATAACATACTGAAGCAGCCTAAAACACAAAATCCAAGGAATGATCAGAAATTACATTGTTACAGCCTTTCGGAGCATTATACGGCAAAGAGGTTTTTCGCTAATCAACATACTTGGTTTGACGATTGGGCTTTCGGTTAGTTTTCTTATCCTTTTCTATGTCTTTGACGAATTGAGTTTCGATAAATTCCATTCCGGCTCAGACCGTATTTACAGACTCGTCATAAAAGGGACAATGGGTGAGGATAACCTTCAGGCAGCCGTGACACCCAAGGCTCTGGCAGGAAAACTTATTAAAGATGTCCCCGAAGTTGAAGTCGCCACCGTTTTTGACATTGAATCCTCTAGTTTTCTAATGAAGATTGGTGAAAACAAACTCTACGAAAGGGATTTTTTATATGCAGACACCTCTTTCCTTAAAATTTTTAATTTCCCTTTACTGCATGGCGACAAAGTTACTTCCCTCGCCCTGCCTTACTCAATAATTTTGTCTGAAAGTTTCGCACAAAAATATTATGGATTAAAAAACCCTATGGGCGAGCTCATAAAAATAAATGAACAAAGGGATTATGTAGTGACAGGTGTTTTCAAAGACCTGCCGCCCGAATCCCACATCAGCTTTAACTTCCTGATTTCCATGGAAAGCAAGGTTTGGGACCAAGGCGCAAAACTCATGGAGAACTGGGAAACCTTGAATTCATATACCTATGTGAGAATGCATGAAATGGCAGATATGCACGAGTTTCAGTCTAAACTTGACACCATTCTGCTTCACAATTTATTGAATAACGAAAGGGGTGTTAACGTTGATCTCAGGATTTATCCTCAGCGAATTACCGACATCCATTTACAATCCAATCTCCTGGGCGAAATCAAAGAAAATGGCGATTTAGCCTACATTTTTGTCCTTTTGGCTATTGCAACGGGTATCATATTGATCGCTTCGATCAACTTCATGAATCTTTCAACTGCCAAATCGGCAAGCCGCGCCAAAGAGGTGGGTATCCGGAAAATTCTTGGGTCACAGAAGTCAATGCTTATCGGACAATTCATGAGTGAGTCGGTACTGATAAGTCTCATTTCCTTTATTCTTTCGCTGGCGGTAATTGAACTGTCTCTTCCCCTGTTTAATGAAATCACGGGTAAGGAAATGGGCATTAACTATCTTTCTGACTGGAACATGTTGTTGTTTCTGTCGATCGCGTTGCTAACCGGCTTTCTCGCAGGAAGCTACCCCGCTTTTTACCTATCATCGTTCCAGCCGATAAAAGTCCTTCAAAACCGCATGAAACTTGGAAAAGCCGGAAACCTGAAACTAAGGAACATATTGGTTTTCATACAGTTTGCCATATCAACCGGTTTAATCATATGCACCATTATAATATACCTGCAACTTGATTACCTGAGGTCAAAAGAGCTTGGATTCGACAAAGAAGCTGTTGTATCGGTTGAGCTTCGGAATGACGATCTCCGGCAAAATGCCAGGGTGCTCAAGGAGGAAATTACAAAGCTCGAGGGAGTGGAGAGCGCAAGCCTTTCAACAACATACCCGGGAAGAGGATTAACAGGCAGTTCTTTTACACCTGAAGGAATTGACGAAAAAGACCCTTGGCTGATTTTCAGTTTTCATGCTGATGAGGATTTCACGGAAAATACCATGCGAATGAAAATCGCTGAAGGAAGAGGCTTCCGGAAAGATTTTATTAGCGATACCAATGCAGTACTGATAAATGAAACTCTAAAGAACAAATTGGGTTGGAGCGACCCTATCGGAAAAAAAATCAGACCCAGTTACCCCGATGACAACAACATGAAGCAGGAGTATGTCGTAATCGGAGTTATCTCAGATTTTCATTTTCAATCTCTCCACGAAACAGTTGATCCAATAATGATCCATCTTCTCGGCACCTCTCCTCAATTGCTTCTTATCAGGATGAATCCCGAGCTGCAGGGTGAAACCCTAAAGAAAATCGGTCAGACCTGGAGCAGGTTAAACCCCGACCATCCGTTTGATTATGACTTCCTCAACGATTTCTTTGAAAATTTCTACTATTCGGAAAAACGAATTGGCCGTATTCTAATCTACCTTACACTTTTCGCTATTTTCATTGCATCGATAGGGTTGTTGGGGCTAGCCTCGTTCACTGCCGAGCAGCGCACAAAGGAAATAGGCATACGTAAGGTTATGGGAGCTTCGGCTTTTGCAATTAGCTTAAGACTCTCCCTGGAATATTTAAAAATGATTTGCCTGGCGGGCGTGCTTGCCTGGCCAGCTGGCTATTTGCTGATGCACTTCTGGCTTGAGAAATTCTCCTATCGCACGGAAATCCCCTTATGGCCTTTCATCCTTTCAACCGTTATTACAACAATATTATCTCTTTTAGTGGTTAATTTCCAAACCATTAAAGCAGCTAACTCAAACCCGGTTGAATCTTTGCGGTACGAATAAAGATGCGAGTTGGCACAATCCGCATTACTCCCAGAGAACTGGCTCCACAGGCAGAACTTTAGGCTCGGGGAGAATTACCGGAGAGGCAATTTCACAAGCCTCAGCCTTTATCTCAAAATTCTCTTGATATTTCACCAACATAAGGGAGCGATTCTCAAATCCTCCGTTCTCACTAAGCGGCATAAAATAAAAATCGTTCATTAGGCTCTCCCCTCTATTTTCATTGAGATGCAGAATAAACCGCTTTCCATGTAAACTATAGGCTTTAAGGAAATGGTAGCTCACATCGTAACCAAGAAAGGCATAGGACCCTCCTTTTTTTGTAAGAGTTACCGGCTCAGCATAAAAAGAATCCCTGAAATCTTTCAGGAAATCTTTAACTTCAAGAGATTCATAACTAAAATAATACGGACTGAAATAGGCCAATGAGAGCTTGTGAAAATAGACAAAGTCAATATTCTGGTAAGTATTCCAATGGGGCATGCCAACAACTGAGATATTGTAGGTTTTCAATTGAAAATACAGCTGCGTAATAACTGTACTTACAAAGGCTTCATCGGTTTCAGGAATAACCACCAAATTGTGTTTGTCATTCGATAAAACTTTTTGGATTACGTCCGTCAAATTGGTTTTTTTTGTCCTGTCGTACAATACTTCCCTGATGAATATGCTATCTTGAGGAAACTGCATGCGCAACCTGCTGAGAATATTCCCCTTCAGATAATTATACTTTATCAACTCGATACTATCGTTGCTATGAATTAATACGATGTTCTTATCAGTATGCTGAGCCACATAATTAGCCATGCTTTCAAATTCTGTTCTATACCCAGTATTGAGCTGAAAAAAATAAGGGTTCTTGTCAATCTGTCCTGTCTCTCCCGAAAAAGGCGAAATCATGGGGATACGATTTGCTTTTGAAAACTCGGAAACGATCTCCACATTATAAGAATAAAAAGGGCCGATAATAAGGTCGATATTTCGGAAATCCCTCGAATTAATTATTTCACGGGTTCGGCTGGGACTTTTCCAGGTGTCGAAAATAAACACATTCACCCTAACACCTTCTTTTCTAAGAGCATCGAGCGCTAAAAGACTCCCTTCCATAAACTCAAGAAAATTCCTGGACGACAACATCTGATCATTTGGGTTGATGGTATTATCAAGGTTGATATTATCATCTCGGGTGCTACCCTGAACCTCGGAGGTAGCAATTTCCTCAGCGGATCTGAAGTTAAAAGGAATCAGATAGGCAACGTTAAAGTCCCTTCCTGAAATTGGAGGCAGGCTGTCAAGATAAAAACTGTAATTGGCAGCTATTTTCACAGTGTCATACAGTGAAATTTCAAGCTTCAAGCTGTCGTCCTTTTCCCTTTCGGGCGCAGCTATGATGCCCTCGCCCATACCCGGCCGGGGGATCTTAAGCATCTGTCCATTCTTGGGGTACTTAGCCACCAGCTCCGGATTATACTTCTTCAATATCTCCTCGGAAATACTGTACATTCTGGCAATTCCGTAAACAGTTTCCCTCCTTCTAACTTTGTGATAAATAAAACCATCAACAACCGCTTCAGTTTTTTCTCGGGGGATATTAATTAGCTGCCCGATTTTAATATCATGGTTAACGATAAGCGGATTGGCTGCTTCCAGCTCTTGGATGCCGATATTGTATCGTTTTGCGATGGAATACATGGTTTCGCCCTGCTTTACCACGTGCTTGAGATAGCTGGTATCGGCCGGGTAAGTCTGAAGATTCTGTTGATTCTGAGGAGTTGAAATCGCATTAGGTACGGCAACAGGGATTTTTAAAAGCTGTCCGATGTGCAGACTAATCTCTGCACCCGGATTCTCTTTAGCTATAAGCGATTCCGAAACTGCATAGGCTTTGCTTATTGAATAAAGCGTTTGCCCAGCCTTAACCACATGCATATAATAAACCCTGCCTTCGATAACAACCTTGTTTTCGGAGCGTGTAACGGTTACCTGGGCGAATGCGTCCCAAAAGAAGCTTAAAAGAATTCCGGTTACAAAAACAATCCTTGATAGATTTTTTAGTTGCATTTTCGTTTTGACTTATGACACTTAAAAGTAAAATTGCACAAAGGTGCAAATAAAATGGGTATGGAGCACCGCTTCAAATACTGTGCCCGACCAAAAGCAAAGCGAATGGATATTCTTATTTGTAGGTTTTCAAAAATTCATTGATATTATTGAAAATCCGGCTTTCGATTTCGTCTGTTTTTGCACGCTTGAATTTCTCGCCGGTGATATTTTCAAACAACTCGATATATCTCTCCGACACCATTTCAACAAAATCGTCAGTCATTTCAGGAACAGTCTGCCCTTCCTTCCCCTGGAAATTTCGCTCAATCAGCCATTGGCGCACAAATTCCTTGGATAATTGTTTTTGTTGCTCTCCCTTTTTCTGTCGTTCTGCATATCCCTCGGCATAGAAGTACCGGGAGGAATCGGGAGTATGAATTTCGTCAATTAAAATAACTTCGTTTCCGGCCTTTCCGAATTCATACTTGGTGTCAACAAGTATGAGCCCGCGTTCTGCAGCCATTTCGGTACCTCTCTGAAAAAGCTTGCGGGTATAATCTTCGAGCTTTGAGTAATCGGATTCGGAAACGAGTCCGCTTGAAATTATTTCGTTCCGGGAAATATCCTCATCATGTCCAAAAGCCGCCTTAGTAGTGGGCGTGACGATGGGTTCAGGAAGTTTGTCGTGCTCTTTAAGTCCCTCGGGCAACTTCTCACCACAAAGTTCTCGCTTGCCTTCCTGGTATTCTCTCCAGGCATGTCCAGTAAGGTATCCACGTATTACCATCTCCACCTTATAAGGCTCGGCAAGCCTCCCGGCTGTAACCATTGGGTCAGGGGAGGCAATCTTCCAGTTTGGAAGAATATCCAAAGTCGCATCTAGAAATTTGGTAGCAATTTGGTTCAGCACCTGGCCCTTAAAAGGTATACCGCGGGGAAGGACAACATCGAAGGCTGAAATCCTGTCGGACACAACCATGATAAGCAATGAGTTGTTTATATTGTATACATCGCGTACTTTACCAATGTAAAGGTTTTTGAGACCCGGGAATTCAAAATTTGTTTTTACAATTGCTTGTTTCATATTCTGACAGTATAGGTTTATTTTTTTTCGCTTTCGCCATGTTTTGCATAAGCATCAACAATAGATTTTACCAGGCGGTGCCTTACGATGTCTCTCTGATCAAAGTGAATTACGGAAATCCCCCTTATTCCAGCCAGAATTTTTTCAGCCAGAATAAGCCCCGAATCCTGAGCTTTAGGCAAATCGATTTGTGTCACATCCCCGGTAACAATAAACTTCGCATTTTTACCCATCCGGGTAAGAAACATTTTAAGTTGGTTAACTGTGGCATTCTGCGCTTCATCGAGAATAACAAAGGCATTGTCGAGGGTTCTTCCCCGCATATAGGCCAGGGGAGCAATCTGAATAACGCCTTCTTCCATAAAGGTCTTAAGCTTCTTGGAAGGAATCATATCGTTAAGAGCATCGTAAAGCGGCTGAAGATACGGGTCCAGTTTTTCTTTGAAGTCGCCGGGCAAAAAGCCCAAACGCTCGCCAGCTTCAACAGCCGGACGGGTAAGCACAATCCTCTTGACCTCCCTCATTTTCAACGACCGCACCGCAAGGGCTATCGCTGTGTATGTTTTACCAGTGCCGGCAGGCCCGATGGCCAACAAGAGATCATTTTTCATGCATTCCTCAACCAAAACCCTTTGGTTTGTGGTCTGCGCCCTAACCGGCTTTCCACTCTCCCCATAGAGAAGCACATCCTTCTCGTCGGTTTTAGTAAGTTTTTCAGAGGTATCATCACTCATCAATAGCTCATCGATTTCCTCAAGTGAAATGGTATTGTAGCGATGGAGGAAAGAAAGAATCCCATCTATTTTATCTTCAAAAACCTCTATATCAACCGCCTCCCCACTAACCTTGATTTCATCGCCTCGCGAGAGAAGTTTTAATTTGGGAAAGTGCTGCCGTATCCTGTCAAACCGAATGTTATTGACTCCCAGAAAATCCAGCGGGCTGACGCCTTCCAAATATATTATCTTCTCAATCATGAATTTGAATTATATTCATTACTTTTGATCAGCACAAATTAAGGTGTTTTTTTTAACTTTTCCATACAACAAACCCTACTTCCTAACCTTAAAATGTCAATAATTACCCTTACATCCGACTGGAGCACCAGCGATTTTTATGTTGGGGCCGTAAAAGGTAAAATACTGAGCCGATGCAGCACAACCCAAATAATCGATATAAGTCATAAAATACAGTCGTTCAATACCACGCAAGCCGCCTTCGTTGTAAGAAATGCCTATCCCAACTTCCCTGCCGGAACCATACACCTCCTATTCATCAACACCGAGCCATCCCCCGAAAAACCTTGTCTTGCAGTCAAGGCGAACGGTCACATCTTTATTGGAACCGACAACGGGGTCTTTAGCCTGATTGTTGGTGAGAGTGCAGAGAAAATAATCAAATTACCCCTAATCAATTCCAATTCATACTCCGCTCTTGATATATTTTGCGATGCGTCCGCCAAACTTGCCAATGGTGCCGATATTACGGAATTGGGAATCGAGGTTAATGCTTTCCATGAAAGGATGAAGTTCAGACCCACCATCGAAAACCAAACCCTTACAGGAAGCGTGATCTATTTGGATTCATACATGAATGCGATAACAAACATTTCAAGAGATCTGTTTATAAAGATATCCCAGAGCCGAAATTTTGAAATCTACGTTCAAAGCAAGCATTACAAAATCACCCGTATTTCTGAAAACTACAACGAGGTGCCGGTTGGTGAACTTCTTGCACTTTTCAATTCGGTTGACCTCCTCGAAATTGCAATTAACAACGGAAATGTGGCACGGCTGCTGAATCTCGACACAAACTCAACGGTACGGATCGAGTTTAAGGATAAAAACAATTAGAAAAGCAAAGAAGATGAATTCCAGAGAGAAAAAACTAGAGGCTTTTGGCCGTCTGCTCGACATTATGGATGAGCTTAGGGAAAAATGTCCATGGGATCGTGAGCAGAGTTTCGAAAGCCTCAGAAATCTCACCATTGAAGAGACCTACGAACTGGCCGACGCGATTCTTGAAAAGGACATGAATGGGATTCGCAAGGAAATGGGAGACGTGTTGTTACATATTGTTTTTTACGCCAAGCTCGGATCCGAATCGGGAAAATTCGATATTGCCGATGTCTGCAACTCTCTTTGTGAAAAACTGGTTTTCCGCCATCCCCATGTCTTTGGCGATACAAGGGTGAACGATTCGAAAGATGTGCTGGAGAACTGGGAAGATCTCAAAATCCGTGAAGGAAACAAAACTGTTCTGGGAGGAGTGCCAAAATCGCTTCCTGCCATGATAAAGGCCAACCGGATTCAGGACAAGGCCAGGGCTGTAGGGTTTGACTGGGACTTGCGCGAACAGATATGGGAAAAAGTTGACGAAGAGCTCAACGAACTCAGAGAGGTAATTACCGAGGGAAACCAGGATCGAATTGAAGATGAGTTTGGCGATTTGTTTTTTTCAGTAATAAATGCGGCACGACTTTACAATGTCGATCCGGAGACTGCCTTGGAACGGACGAATAAGAAATTTGTAAAGCGCTTTAATTACCTCGAGCAGGAAACACTTCACAAGGGACGAAGCCTTCGCGACATGAATCTCGACGAAATGAATGAAATATGGGAGAAGTCGAAAGCGTTTGATGATAAGACTAAGCCTTAAGGCATTACTTCTTTGGTTTTGCAGCTGGTTTTTTGGCTGTTTTTGGTTTTGGATTCTCCGCGGTAGCTTCAAGTTCCTCATTTTCAGAGGTTGTGACTGCAACATCCCCATCCGTCTTAACTTCTTCGGGGAGGTTTAAAAGGTCTAATCCGTGTAAGATATTATACCAATTGAACACCTTTTTAATGTCGGAGGCGTAAACCCTTTTCCTGTCAAAATCAGGAAGGATATCAGTAAAATAAGCCAGTAGGATCTCGGGGGATGATTTCGCATCAGGAGCAAGACCGCCCGATTCTTTCTCGTAGATTTTCGAAAAGATATCTCCCAGAGGAGCTTCCGCTGTTTCAGTAAATATGGCGATATCCTCCAATGCACTAACCTTGGCAGAGGCATAGGCAGGCATACGTTTTTTATCGATCAGCGACTCAACAACAATACCGTTTTTAGCCTGTGACACAAACTTAAACAAGCCCGGGTAACCCGCAATAGCCAAAATGTCCTTTAAATTCATAAGATTTATAATAATTAGTAGTTAGACAATCCCTCTTTCTTTTTTAATTTTATCATATGCTTCACTGACCTTCTTAAACTTTTCGTTGGCAGTGTTTTTGAATTCTTCGCCAAGATACGAAACTTTATCAGGGTGATACTTTACAGCCATTTTCCGGTAGGCTTTTTTAACTTCCTCGTTTGTTGCAGACGGCTCTATTTCAAGAATCTTATAAGAAGCCTCGGTATTTTCAACGAACATCGACTTTATGGAGTCGAAATCCTTAACACTGATTCCAAGGTAGCCTCCGATCTGTTCAAGGATGCTCAGCTCAGCAGGATGCACTTTCCCGTCGGCATAAGAAACTCCGAAAAGCAAATGCATCATCTGAAGCCGGGAAGGATAATCCATTCTCGACTTTATTTGATAAGACACATCCCGAACATCAATTTGCTGATTGAGAATATCCCTAAGCATCATGATGGCTTCTGCCGCGCTGCTTTCGCCAAATGCCTGCACAAAATATTTCTTGACATAGTCCAGCTCGGATTTCACAACTTTCCCATCCGCCTTCATTACCGCAGCTATGAGCACCAGCAGACTAACAGCAAAATCCCCCACAGTGGTTTTCCCCGGCTCAATGCGTCCTACGCGGCTTTGTGAGCCTTCCACCACACTGCCAATCACAAAACCCACAACACCGCCAATAGGCCCAAAAAAAGCCCAACCTAAACCTCCAGCAATCCACCGGGTAAAATTTCCCATTACTCTGTAATTATTTAATATTTAAAGAAATCATTTTCTCATGAAATGCCAACACCTGAGTTAAAAGCATATTTTGATCATCGTTGAAAAAAAGGAAGTGTGCTAAGGGGATTTTCTCCTCATCTGACATTTGCGAGTCGATCCGACTCCTCACATCCCCCTCGGCAACCCCGTCTCGTTGCATTACCCTTTCAATGCGATGAATAAGGGGAGCCACTACCAAAACTATTAAATCAAGTTGCTTCCAGCCTCCACTTTCAAACAAAAGTGCGGCCTCTTCAATCACATAGGGAGCCTCGATGTAGGCTGCTGACCAGATTTCAAATTGTCGATGAACCGCTGGATGAACAATGCTGTTAAGCTTTTTCAACTTAATCGGGTCATTAAACACAATATCGGAAAGAAATTTGCGGTTTAAGTTGCCATTTGAATAGGCATTTTCACCAAAACAACTTTTTATGGATGAAATAATCTCCGGAGAAGTCTCCATCAACTTTCTTGCCTCCTGGTCTGCGTAAAAAACCGGTGCTCCAAGGCTCGCAAGTACCTTGGCGACCGTAGTCTTTCCGCTTCCTATGCCACCAGTGAGTCCGATCTTTCTCATTACTTTTCGATAATGTATTCAACAGTTTTTGGGGTGAATTTAACCGCCTGCACAAAGACAGGTTGACGCGTAACCGATATTTTAAGCTTGTTATCCTGATTTATATCCGAATCCAGATAATCAATACTTGCCCTGAACATTGAGCCGTCGAGTTTTTCATAATTGCTCAATCCAACCTGACAAGTTAGCTGAATTGATCTTGGGAAAGCCTGCATCCGCATGTTCTGCGGCAAATTCAGAATATCCACAGGAACCTGCACCGTTTTTTCAGTAAACTGCTCGATCTCAAAAAGCACACTCACCTCTGTCTCTTTGACATAAACATACTTAATTGCCTGCAAATCGACCTCGTAACTTTTAGTTTTTGAAACAATACCAAGATCATCTTTCATGGTATAAACGGCCGAAAGCGTGTCAATAATTAAATCGGGCCCTGAAACTGTTACCGAATCAGGATTAACTTCACACTGATCCATGAGAATCAGTTGTTTGTCCAACTGATAAGTGATAGCAGGAACAACTACAACTTTTTTGGAAGCTACCCCGGAAAACCTGAAGACCAAGGTGTCGGGAGAAATTTTGCTAATTAAGAAATCCGAACTGAGTTGTGAGGAAATGTGCTCCAAGGCATAGCGGGTCTCAATATAGAACGAAGCTGAGTCGGATCCCGGCAAAAAATTCATTTTAAAAGAGTTAACACTGAAAGATATCGGAATATAACGGGAACTAAGACGGTAA
>JAIFNN010000105.1 GCA_020047715.1 Bacteroidota bacterium
TCCCCTGAACAGTTTTTTGAAGAAGAAACTTCTAAACCTTCAGAAAAGAGAAACCTCTGCAAACAACATAAAAGTTCTTATTCTTGCTTTGGCAGCTGCAATTGTATCAGGGATTTCAGGAATCGCTCTCATAGTCGCACAGATTTTCAGGGGAGAACTTACCAACCAGTCCGTTTTCTTTTTAGCGGGAGGATTAATTCTGGTTTCGGGGCTTTTGGGCTTTTATTACCTGCTGAAGAGGCCTGTGAAGCAATCCGGCTCAGCGCTATCATTGAGCGGACTGAGCAGGAAATCGGTCTACAGGAATCCTGTCAGGAGCATGAGCATCGTCATTCTTTTTGCCATAGGATCTTTCCTGGTTGTAACAACCGGGAGCAACCGTAAAAATCTTTTCAGGAATGCTGAGCAAAAGTCGAGCGGAACAGGAGGCTTCCTTTATTATGCCGAAACAACCGTTCCTGTTCTCAGAAACCTCAATGAGGCAGAAATGCGCTATGAATATGGCTTTAGCGAGTCTTATCGCTTTTTTCAGTTCAGGGTTTCTGAAGGCGACGATGCGAGCTGTCTGAATCTGAACCGGATTTCCAATCCCGCAATACTTGGAGCAAATCCCCCGGAATTAAAAGAAAGGTTCAGCTTTGTAACCCGAACAGACTTTCTGGATTACGACGACCCTTGGGCATCCCTTGAGCAGGAACTCCCGGGCGGCCTTATTCCCGCCATTGCCGACGAAACCGTAATCAAGTGGGGTCTTGGCGCAAAGGTAGGCGACACGCTACTTTACAAGGACTCACAAGGAGGGGACCTTAAGCTTCTTCTTATCGGGGGATTGGCTCCGTCGATTTTCCAGGGGAATGTGATTATCTCGGACAGGAATTTCTTAAGAAGTTTCCCTGAAAGCAGTGGAACCAAGGTTTTCATGATCGAAGGCATGATGCAGGATACAAGCCTGATTTCTGAAGAAACCAGCATGGGATTGAGAGATTTCGGCTGGGATTTGGCACTTTCGTCCATCAGGCTTGCAGAGTTTAATTCTATAACCAACACCTATCTCTCCATTTTTATGGTAATGGGAGCTCTCGGATTATTGCTGGGAACCGTTGGGCTAGCGATTGTTCTGTTCAGAAGCATTATGGAACGAAAGCAGGAGATTGCCCTTTTACGGGCTGTGGGTTTCAGCAAATCCGGCATCCGCAGGCTGATAGTTGTCGAGTATATGATTCTTTTGATTACCGGGGTATGCATAGGCTTTTTCACCTCCGTTGTTTCCACCCTTCCCTCCATCCTCAGTCCGGAAACGGGTGCCTCTCTTTCGGGAATCGGGCTGATATTTATAATATTGTTGTTGAACGGCTGGTTCTGGACCCATTTTATTGCCCGCCAGGCACTGAGGGATGGATCGATTTATGGGGCGTTGAGAAATGAGTAGTTGGCAGTACTTAAGCCGGGTAAGCGACAATTAATGCATGTCTGAATATCCATGTTTAAAAATGGCTGATTTTCAGACTATTTTCTAAAAAATAAATTTTAAATTTGATTTAGGGTTGATTTTTTGAGCCTTGGATTTCGATGTGATGTAGTTTTGGGAAGGTTCGTGATATAAATAGTTTAAATGCTTGTTTTGCATATAAAAAAGCAACATAAAAAAAGTATATACAAATGGCCGTTACAAAAATAATTTATCAGGCAGGTCAGGAGATTGTCGGAAAGCATCTTCGTTCAAAGGAATGAGTTATGTATTCTGGTAAATTAATTATTTATGAACGTAAGATAAATCCCATAGTATTGAAACTAAAGAGTGAGATATATGATTCCTTTTTACGAGAACTTATGGAAGAGAGTAAGGAGTTTAAGGGTGATTCTGTATCTGAAGTTTATGGGAAAATTTCAAAATGGTATTATAAAAACGGGGTTGTATTTCAATATTAAAAAACATTCAGGAACGCTAATTATATCTTCCTAATCATAACAAAATGGATAAATTAAAGATATTACTCGAATCGGAACTGATTAATCTCGGGGAATACAAAATTCGTGTTTACACGTGTTAGAATCACGGTGCTTCTTGCCGGTTCTGCAGCATTGCTTGTTGGGATTGGCCTGGGTTTGCAGCAAACTTTTAATGACATTGTCTCCGGGATCATTCTGCTTTCAGAAAGAACGATAAAAATTGGAGATATTCTTGAAATTGATGATGAGATAATCAAGATTGAGCAGATTGGCCTAAGAACATCAAAAGGGATGAACCGCGATGAGATTTCGGTAATCATTCCAAACTCACTGATAACCACCAATAAGGTGATTAATTGGAGTCATCAATCCATGATGACCCGCTTCCGAATCCGTGTTGGAGTGGCTTACGGAAGCGATGTGAACCTTATTATTAAACTATTGGAAGAGAGTGCACTAGAGCATCCCGATATATCCAAGCAAGAACATGTTGAAGCCAGACTTGTTGATTTTGGAAATTCTTCACTTGATTTTCAGATTTTGTTTTTCAGCAAAAACATCTTCAGAATAGAGAAAGTGAAAAGCGATATCCGCAAGATCATTTACCGGAAGTTTAACGAGAACAAAATCACCATTCCCTTTCCACAGATGGATGTTCATTTTGATCCCGGGAGTAAACAAACATGATAGTACTAAACAAACCTGAATAAATTTTTTCTCAACAGGGTTACAATTGTTACCGGGTAAGGCAGCTTTATATTATATTTTTTTTCAGGGTACTGTTGTAAAATTACGTGATAGTTTGGATGTTTGAACCAATAGTAAGATTGTTATCCATGTTTGATTTGATATCCTTTATTATATGACCGTTGAAAAAAATATCAACTTATGAATAAAAAGAAGGACTACAATCAATATTAAAAAAGTCTGATTGTCAGCCTCATTATACACAATTCTTTGCATCGGTAGTATTTGATCTTGTAGAAAAAGGCTATGACCAGAAATCGGAAGAATTTGAGGATAACTGGCTTAATAAAGTAATGTACTCGCAGGCAGATATATTTCAAGATATTTACGATCAACTAACCAATGCTCAAAGGGTTGTTCTTCATACGTTGGCCAAAATAAAGGATGAGGGGATTTTTTCGGAAGGTGCACGCGAAAAGTACAGGTTGCCGGCGAGTTCAACTCTGAATGAGGCGCTGAAGGCACTGCAAAAGAAAGCATTGATCTATAAAGCAGATGAAACATACAGCTTTTCCAATCCGGTTTTAAGGGAATGGCTATTAACACTGTGATAATCTGGGAACGCAAGCCGAAATCCATATCATCGTTTTTGGCTGGATTCAAATCGGCAATCGATACAGCCATTGACAATGCCAAATTCCGCAGAATGAAAAAGACCTAAACCACGAGATAAATATTAACCTTCGGGATTGATTTTTTTTGGGGTAGTCATTTCCCGGCAATTTGCCCGCTTCAGCAATTGAATCCAGCATGTTTCAAACTCACATATACAGGTAATGATTTTTTTGCAGTATATTTGATGAAAAGAGATTATGATAATAGAAAGAACGAAAAATGAAGTAATATTCAGATTGTCAGCAAATACCAATATAGATGATTTGCAGGACATGTCTGATTTATTAGAATTCCGGGAATTGTCGAATAAGTCAAATGCAACTCAATCCGATGTTGATGCACTTGTGAAGTCTATTAAAAAAGGACGATGGGCAAAAACTAAAGCTAGAATATAGGAATGAGAATAGTTGTTGACACAAACGTTGTTTTTAGCGCAATACTTAATTCGAATTCACGAATATCGAAGATTATTTTACAACCAAGAACTAAGCTAAACTTTTACTCAACTGATCATTTGATCCAAGAGATAAATGATCATAAAGAGAAGCTTAGAAAATTAACTACATTCTCAGAAAAAGAATTGAATCGGGCGATTCAGTTGATTACAGATCGAATACGATTTATTAATGTTTCAATAATTCCGAAAGTCTCGTATGAGAAAGCTGAATCCTTAGCATCAGATATCGATGAAGACGATATAGAATTTATAGCTCTTGTGGACCACATTAAGGGGAGGCTATGGACCGGTGATAAGGAATTAAGGCATGGACTAGAGATGAAAAAATGGACCAGGTTCATTACAACAGATGAATTGTTTGAAATTATTATTATGAAGAAGTAAGCTTACACGCAACTAGCAGTATGAAGCATTTTGGGTTAGATGACGATTTATATTCGCATTTGGACAAATTCAACCGAAACATCCCTTTTTGGCAAGCCAATTATCACGATCATAGTATTCGCGATCCCCAATCGTTTGAAAGATTTCAAAATATATTGCCGATAATCCTGCAAAATGGAACAATGGTAAATTCCGAAAAAATGCATAGATACGCACGGACGTCCATTCGTTTCTAAAAGCAGGCAACTATTTTAAAATAACGAATTATTAAATTGACCAATGAATTATTTCACTTCCAGAGCAAATTGTATGTATAAAGGAATTATTTGTTTTTTACTATGTTTAAATGCATTTCCTACTAGATGTCAGGACCTAAGTGAAGGAGAAAAATTTGTGAAAATGGGAAACGAAGCGTTTAATAATAATGAGTTTTCAAAGGCAGATTCATTATTTACACTATCATTGAAATATCTAAAGCATGAGAATGGCATTTATATAAATAGAGGATTAACGAGAATGATGCTACAGGATACATGTAATGCTTGTCTGGATTTTGAATATTCAGCACAAAAGTATATGGGTGCTCCTATACTATTTGATGACGACATAAGTGAAATTTATTTTAACTATTGTATAGCAGACTTTGATACAGTTTTTTATGATAAGAATTATAATCCTATTCAAGGTGTTGAAGGTTTCAAGTATTATGAAGTCCTCAAAAAAAGGAGTTGCCAAACATTTATTACAGGAGAATTGCATAAGACGGGTCTTGATACAAGATTATTATCTATGACTGATATAAATCCTTGGGACAAAACAACAACAGATATTTATGCATTATATCGAATTATTGATACTATTCGTTATTATACATTTGTTTATAACTATAATTATAGTTCAATTCGGCAAGTGTCTATAAGTCCAACAGATCAAATAATCAAAAAACATCTAAATGCAAAGTACGATTTTAGTACAATAGAGCATAAAAACAGATGGATGAATGTTCGACTGTTTTTTAATCCTGACGGACAAGTTATGGGCTGCGAAATTCTTGACAATAGCTTTAAAACCATTATGAAAGAAAAAGTTAATGAGCTTCAAAAAGACTTATTTGATTTTTATAAAACTATACCTAAGATTGATAGTCCCAAACTATTCAAACAAAGGTTATTTTTTACTATGGATTTTATCTTAGGAATTTAGTTAAATCGAAATTCAAAGAACGAAACAATAAAACAAATAAGACAAGAAGAATGTGGTGTGGATTAATGGTAAACCCAACTATGATAGGCGAAGGGAAGCATGTTAATTACATTTGCGGGAACGATTCAGGTGCAAAATCCGAAGTCGTACGTCTGTTAAAAACATTCGGCTGGAAAGATGAAAATCTCATCGACATTGGTGACATTTCCGGTGCAAGGGCAACTGAATCAACACTTCTGATCTGGCTCAGGGTAATGGGAACTTTGCAGACAGGGGCATTTAATTTTAGTTTCGTTAAATGATCAAACTGCCCACTTCCTCAGGAACCCGTAAACCGTGAAAAGAGCAACCAGGGTAAGAGCTATTCCCGCTGCAATTACGATGGATTGGAAATCGGTTTGTCGTTTGAGTATTATCCCTATAAATGCCCATACCACCGCCAACCCGATAAAGGGATTATTTAGACGATATAGCGCAAGTGAAGCT
>JAIFNN010000166.1 GCA_020047715.1 Bacteroidota bacterium
ATCTAAAAACATGGGAAATCTACTTTATGTCATCGCGGTAATCCTCATAATTGCTTGGGCAATTGGGTTCGTCGGCTACGGTACCGGAGGTATAATTCATATTCTTTTGGTTATTGCTCTTATTGCAGTAATCCTTAGGGTTATTCAAGGAAGAAGAATTCTATAACAGAGTTATTAAAACAATTTACATTATGAAAAAAATCATTTTTGGTTTACTGGCAACCGGTTTGCTCGTAAGTTTTGTACCGGCAGAATCAAAAGCTGCCATCATCGATCCTCCTGTTTCTGCAGTTGCAGTAAAACCTGAAGCATCGGCGGAAGTAAAAGCTTTGTTGTTGAGGCTGGATGAAATAAATGCTTTGGATAAGAAAGACATGAAGTCACCTGAGAAGAAAGAACTTAGAACTGAAGTTCGCTCAATTAAACAGCAGCTTAGTGATCTGGGCGATGGCCTTTACCTGTCTGTAGGAGCCATTGTTATTATTTTGTTGCTTCTCATAATTCTTCTATAAACAAATCATAAAAAACAAAAAACATGAGTACAGGAAAAGTATTATTAGGTGTTTTGGCTGGCGTTGCAGCTGGCGCATTGCTAGGCGTTTTGATGGCCCCGGATAAAGGTTCGGCTACCCGAAAGAAAATAGTTAAAAAGGGAGGTGAATTTTCAGATGATCTAAAGGATACATTAAATGAATTTGTAGAAAGTATCACTGAAAAATTTGAACAGGTAAAAGAAGATGTTTCAGATTTTACTGATAAGGCAAAATCGAAAGTTGAGGAAGTGAAAAAGGACGCGAAAACGGTATAAGCTTACTTTTTCGTTAACAGGATTTTAAAATTGAGTCTGTTCCGGAACTATTGGTTTAGAGGTTTTCCACTTCCGGGAAATGGGTTTTGAGTAGTTAGTTTTTAAGAATAGTTACTGTTGTTATTCTTTTGTACCCGGTTGAATTTTCCGGAGCAGACTTAACCATACTAATAGTTATAAAACAATTATGATGCAAAAAGAGATAGTAAATCACAAACCGCTGCTTCAAAAGGCTATAGGGACTGTTGATTCCCTTTTTTTCACTTTCGACATTTCAACGCTTATCGACAATATGAAACAAGGTCGTGATTGGGAAAACGGGGAGCTTAAAGCAATGATTTTGCTGAAAAGCCCAGAAAAGCAGATCGTTCTCACCGCATTGCATGGTGGAACGGAAATAAGTTCTTTCCAGTCGAGTGATTCTGTCACATTTCACATAATTGAGGGGAAACTCGATTTCCGCTCCAAAAAAGAATCCATAACTATTGATCAGGGCCAGATGCTAACGCTTCATGAAAATATTAAATACCGTTTAATTTCAAACGAAGATACGGTGTTTCTTTTAACCACAGCGAACCTTTGCTCCCAGGATATAGACTACTGAAAATTCCGGAAAAGAACTAAATTATCCTCACAATCCGAATCATTCAGAATTAAGGAGCTCTGGAAATTCAAAGACAAATCTTAAACAGTAGTTTCCGAGAGCAATTGAAAGAGCCCGAATAAAAATTAGCTGAAAAGAATCATTATCACATTCGAAAAAAAAGTTTACAAAACCGAAGCCATGGAAAACAATGCAACTATGCTGGAATCCCTATTTGAAAAAGCAGAAGATTTTGGCAAAAGCAGTCTTGAGTTAGTCAAGCTTAAAACGATTGATAAAACTTCAGATATTGTGTCTTCAGTGATACCGTATTCTGTCGTTTTTATTTTGATAGCCTCCTTCATGATATTCTTAAATTTGGGATTGGCTTTCTGGCTTGGAGATATCCTTGGCAAAACCTATTTCGGGTTTTTTGTTATTGCAGCATTTTATATTCTTACCGGGAGCATTTTCTATCTGTTTTTTCACAAACGGCTCAAAAAGTATATCTGCAATTCTCTCATTAACCAGATGCTAAAATAAAACTCCATGAGCACAATAAATAACGCTGAAACACTTAAGGAAGCTATTCTACTAATGGAAGCTGAACAAACTTTAAACGGGCAAATTCTAAAGGAACAATTCCGACTGACCTATGAAAGTTTAAAGCCCATAAATATTATCAAGGAAGCAATGCATGATTTTTCGGAATCGCCCGATGGAATTAGTAATATTATGGGAACCGGCATGGGTTTACTAACCGGCTTTCTCTCAAAGAAAGTCTTTGTAGGGAATTCAGGCAATATCTTCAGAAAGCTAATCGGGTCATTTCTTCAGTTCGGTGTTACAAACGCGGTAGCAAATCACTCTGATGCAATAAAAAAAGCAGCCAAGCTTATTTTTAAACAGATCCTTCACTCTAAAAACCGAAAATCGGAAGACCAAGAGGAATAGGCAATCAGGATGTGTCGCACAAGAATTATTTAAAGAGGCTTATAGCCAGTTTAAAGTAAGATTGACTTTCTATTTTCGGGATTCTTAAAACGCTCCTCCATGATCACAGATGAAAAATTCGAAATGCCTTTCTATGCAAAGATTACAATTTTCCTTATTGGCATTTTTGTTTTGTTTGCTATGCTTTATATCGGCCAGTCCATTCTGCTGCCTCTTATTTTTGCAGCCATCATAGCCATAGTTCTGCATCCAATAGTTAACATGCTGATTCGTTTTAAAATTAATCGGCTGATTGCCATAATTATAGTCCTTACTCTTTCAGTTATTGTAATTGGCGCTTTCGCAACACTAATATTCTCACAAGTGAACAGGCTAAGTGATTCTCTGCCTGCTTTGGTTGAAAAATTTACAATCACGCTAAACGAGATTATTATTTATGCATCCGGTTACTTTGATATAGACCCGGTAAAGATTCACGGATGGGTTTCAAAATCACAAGCCGAAATTCTGAATTACGGCACCTCTGCAATAGGCCAGACGCTCTCCACCCTTGGAGGATTATTGGTTGCGGTTTTTTTAGTTCCTGTTTATATATTCCTTTTTTTATTCTACAAAATACTCTTGCTCGATTTTATACGCAAGCTTTTCGGCGATGATAATAAGGGTCAGGTAAGCGCAGTTATTTCACAAACCAAAACAGTTATTCAGCGATATCTTATTGGCATGGTTATAGAAATTGCAATAATTGCCGCAATGGAAACGACTGCCCTGTTTTTACTGGGAGTTCCCTATGCCTTACTGATTGGAATTATGGGCGCGTTCCTTAATACCATACCTTATATAGGTGGGCTTATTGCCGTAGCTCTTCCCATGATGGTTGCCCTGATTTCTGGCATGCCAAGTATGACGCCCATCTATATTTTGATTATTTATTATATAATTCAACTCATTGACAATAACCTCCTCGTGCCAACAATTGTAGCTTCAAAAGTGAAAATAAATGCTCTTTTTTCGATTGTAGCTGTTATCGCGGGAAACCTGCTATGGGGTATTCCGGGAATGATTCTTGCCATTCCCCTTCTTGCCATAGTAAAGCTTGTTTTCGACCATGTAGAACCTTTAAAACCATGGGGTTTTTTACTTGGGGATACCATGCCTTCGCTGTTGGAGATTAAACCCATTTTTAAGAAGTTAAAAAAAACAAAATGAGCATAAGAAGATACAAATCGTCAAATACAACTGCAATATACCTTATTGCTATAGCAGTTATACTGTTTGCTTTTTTCCTATTGGGCGGAGGGGCCTGGGTCAGAGGAATTGTGCAAGAAAACCAGTCGATAAACTTTGCCAGCTGGAATTGGACAACAATCCTGATCAGCTTGGGGATTGGCGTCCTGATAGGGGTTTTATTGATGAAAAGAAGGTGATGAGCATATTTTAATTACTCCGAAAATCATTCGATTGCATAAGTATTGAAGTTAACGTTTCAAATGTTTCATTCGAAAATAGTTTATTTAATTAATTGGCCTCATGAAACTTCCATGTGTCTGGTTTTCTGAGTTATGCGTAATTTTATTCACTTCGTTCATGAGATCGCTCCGCTAAGTTCATGGCCTTTTGTGCATCTTCCCCCTGAAATAAAAATTGTGGCATGGAAGTTTCATTTGTCGAAATTTTAATTGTGAATTTATGCTTTTGAGGTTATAGAGTAATTTCCAGACCGAAAGCAACTCAATGTAAATTATTGAAACGGAATAGTTTATTAAATATCTAATTTTTATGAACAAGACACTCAAAAATCACACAAGCAAAGAATCTGAATTAAAATTAACGGAATTGGAGCTCATGGATGCTCTGATCTCATCAGAAAGCCGTTATCGCCGTCTTTTTGAAACAGCTAAAGATGGTATTCTGATCCTTGATGCTGAAACAGGGATGATTGAAGATGCGAATCCTTTTTTACTTGATCTTTTGGGTTTCTCAAAGGAGGCTATTTTGAAAGCGAACATATGGGAAATAGGGACTTTAAAAGACCTTATTGAAAATTATGATAAGTTTCTTGAGCTGCAAAAGAAAAAATATGTGCGATATGAAAATTTGCCACTTGAAACAGCCAGCGGTAAAAAGATTAATGTTGAGTTCGTAAGTAATGTTTATGCCGAGAACAATCGTAAAGTAATTCAGTGCAATATCCGGGATATTACCGATCGGAAAATTAAAGAGCAGGAACTAATTAATGCAAAACTAAAAGCTGAAGAAAGCGATCGGCTGAAATCTGCATTTCTGTCAAATATGAGTCATGAAATCCGGACTCCCATGAATGGAATCCTGGGCTTTACCGAGTTGTTGAGAGATCCTTTGATATCAATGGAGAAACAGCAGTTCTATATAGAAACCATTTCGAGAAGCGGTGTTCGTTTGCTTAATCTTATCAACGATCTTATCAGCATTTCAAAAATTGAATCAGGATCAGATGATCTGTGTGTTTCGGTTACGAATATTAACGATCAGTGTACCTTTATTTACGATTTCTTTATTGAGGAAGCCAAAACAAAAGGAATACGGCTTGCATTCAGTAAATGTCTTGCGAAAAGTGAGGCCATTATAAATACCGATCGTGAGAAACTCTACTCCATTCTGACAAATTTAGTTAAAAACGCTATAAAATTCACCAACTCCGGCAGTATTGAGTTTGGATACATTCTAAAAGAAGTTGATGCATCAAAACCTTCTTTAATAGTTAATAGCCATGAATTGGAATTTTTTGTCAAAGATTCAGGAGTTGGAATTTTCCCGGGCCAACAAGAAATCATTTTCGACAGATTCAGGCAAGGCATGGGACCAAGAAATCAGGTAAATGAAGGAACCGGCTTGGGATTAGCAATATCAAAGGCTTATGTTGAAGCACTTGGCGGGAAAATTTGGGCTGAGAAAAATAAGAGTAATCCCCTAAAGGCTGGACTCAGTAATGCAAAAGGCTCGACTTTTTATTTTACTCTTCCTTACAAGCAGGAAAAGGACTAATTACAAATTTTAAAACCCAATAAAATGAAAACAATTAAAGTGAGAAAGGTTCTGATTGCTTTGGATTATGATCCTACAGCACAAAAAGTGGCCGAAGAAGGTTATGCTATGGCTAAGTCAATGAATGCCGAAGTGATTTTGCTGCATGTTATTGCAGAAATCGACTACTATGCATCTTTGGAATATTCACCCATTATGGGGTTTGAAGGTTTTATGGATCTTACTCCCTTTCCGGTTAACAGTCTGGAAAGGCTTAAAATGGCTTCCACACAATTTCTTGAAAAATCCAGACTTCATTTGGAAGACAAATCGATTCAGATTCATGTTGTGGAAGGAGAAGTGGCTGATTCAATAATTAAAGCGGCTAAAACTCTTCATGCCGATATTATTGTTATAGGTTCGCATAGCAAAAAATGGCTGGAAAACATTGTCATGGGAAGCGTTACCGAAAAGGTTCTGCGACTTAGCACCAA
>JAIFNN010000069.1 GCA_020047715.1 Bacteroidota bacterium
GGCTGAAATACCTTCAGGAGCGGGAGGCGCATGTTGAAATTGTTGATTATATTAAACAGGGTATTTCTATAGCTGAAATCCGGGAAATTATTTTAAAATTGCATGTCAGCCCTTTTGAGTTGGTTCGGAAAAATGAGGCTGTTTATAAAAAAGAGCTCAAAAACCTGAGTCTGACTGACGAGGAGTGGATCAAGATAGTTTCGGAAAATCCGGTCTTGCTTCGTCGCCCGATAGTTCTTGCAAAGCATAAGGGAATTATTGGTGATGAGGCCGAGAATATTGAAAAGATACTTTAACTCTAAACCCCAAATTATGAAGAAGCTAAATCTATTAAGACTTTTGTTATCGGTTTTTGCAATGGCAGCTGTTTTAAGTTCTTGTAAAAAGGATGAAAGCTTCAGCCAGGTTACTGTGTTTGAAAGGGGTATCCACGAGGCCATTAACGATCATAGGGTTTCTGTTTCCAAGCCGGAAATGGTTCTGCAATTTCTTATGATCGACGATGCACAGTCGGCCAGTGCGAAACTGGCTAACGGCACTGTAACCGGAATCGAGCCGATTGTTGCAAGCCTGAGGGCACTTCAAACCGACCTCGGCGGCACAGCCAGCAGCGTTTGGACCGTGCAGTGCCAATATGAAAATGTTGATTCGGTAATGAGTATCGTTCTCGGTAACGCGGAAATAAAAGCCACCATCGAAGGCAATTTTAACCAGTCGGCCGTTGGCGCAGTAAAAGACAAGGATGGGATTTTCCATATCACCCACTTTTTAATGCTAATCCCCTGAAATAAAAAATATGAAGAACAGAATTGAAAAAGACACCATGGGCCCTATTGAGGTTCCGGGTGACAAGTATTGGGGCGCTCAGACACAGCGCTCGCGCGATAATTTCAAAATTGGCGGGCAGCTTATGCCCATTGAGATAATTTACGCTTTTGCATATCTGAAAAAAGCAGCAGCATTGGCAAATCAGGATCTTGGCGTGCTGAGCGGCGAAAAGGCAGAACTTATTGCTGCAGTTTGCGATGAAATCCTTGCAGGAAAGCTCGACTCGGAGTTCCCGTTGGTAATCTGGCAAACCGGCAGCGGCACCCAGTCGAACATGAACCTGAATGAAGTGATCGCCAACCGCGCCCATGTTCTGAAAGGAAATGTGCTCGGCGAAGGGGCGACTTTTATCCATCCCAACGATGACGTTAACAAATCCCAGAGTTCAAACGACACCTTCCCAACGGCTATGCATATCGCTGCCTACAAGGTGATTGTTGAAACCACTATTCCGGGAGTGGAACGGCTTAAGAACACCTTGAAAACGAAGTCGGACGAATTCATGGACATTGTAAAAATAGGCCGTACCCACTGGATGGATGCAACACCTCTTACCCTGGGTCAGGAATTCTCGGGCTACGTTTCCCAGCTGGAACATGGTGTTAAAGCGCTGAAGAATACCCTTTCGCATCTTTCGGAAATTGCCCTCGGGGGAACTGCAGTTGGCACAGGGATAAACACTCCAAAAGGTTATTCCGAAAAGGTGGCTGAAAAAATCGCGGGATTAACAGGGCTACCGTTTGTAACCGCTGTCAATAAATACGAGTCGCTCGCGGCGCACGACGCAATCGTTGAAGCGCATGGGGCTTTGAAGACCCTTGCCGTAAGCCTTACGAAAATTGCCAACGACATTCGTCTTCTTGCCTCAGGCCCACGCTGCGGTATCGGCGAAATAATGATTCCCGAAAACGAACCTGGCTCTTCGATTATGCCGGGCAAAGTGAATCCTACTCAGGTTGAGGCACTTACCATGGTTTGCGCACAGGTACTCGGGAACGATGTTGCCATCAATATTGGCGGGATGAACGGAACTTTCGAGCTGAATGTTTATAAGCCCATGATGATCAGTAACTTTCTTCACTCTGCGCGTTTGATCGGCGACGCCTGCGTTTCGTTTGATGAGCATTGCGCAACCGGGATTAAACCGAACCTTACAAGCATCAAGAAGAATCTCGACAACTCATTAATGCTTGTTACGGCCCTGAACACCCATATCGGTTACGACAAAGCCGCACAGATTGCCAAAAAGGCACATAAAGAACATTTAACCTTGAAGCAGGCTGCTGAGGCATTGGGATTTGTAAGTTCTGAGGATTTTGATACGTGGGTGGATCCGTCGAAAATGATTGGATGATAGTTTTTCTAGTAATTACGCTTGATATATTCTTCAAATTTTGGAACTGTGAAGGTGATCAGGCCACGGGAAGGACTGTAAGCCATACCTTTTTTGATAAGCTCATCCCTTAGTGGAGCAGCTTGCCGGACATTAATTTTAAGTATTTCCGCTACTTCAGTCGAGTTTGCAGGAAGATGACCTACCATTGCCAATGCTCGGGCGTATTCTTGTTGCCTTTCTGTTAACCGTTCATATCGTATTCGAAAAAATCCGGAATCCAAAGCTGAAACTGCTCTTAAGGAGGCTTTATTGACATCGTTAAGGCTAATGGGTGATGCTTTTGCTGTTTCCCATACGTGGTATCCCCATACTTGCAGAAAGTAGGGATATCCTTCTGTTTCATCAATAATTTGTTTTAGAGCATCAGGTTCGAAACTGACATTCTCATTTAAGGCTGGCTTTTCCAAAGCTTCCTGAGCACTTTTATAATCCAGCCTGTCAATTGGAATGTAGTCAAACAGCCTTTCTGCATACGATTTTGCTTCACCAGCTAATTTGGCTAATTGTGGCAAACCTGCTCCAAAAAAGAGAAAAGGCAACTGCTTTTGGGAAATTTTATGCATGGCCAGAATTAGCGCTGCAAAATCATTTCCATCAAGGTACTGAACTTCATCAATCATGATGATTACAACTGTGTTTCTATTTTTTGCAGCTTCACCAATCGAAACAAACATGTCGGCCAGATCTATATTTAAGTCACCTGTTAAATTCCCTGATGTAAGGCTAAACTCGAATTCCCCAATTTTTACTTTGAAAATTCCGGCGAATTCTCTCAGGAGTCCAAACGTTCTTTGAATGTCCTTGCCGATTTTTTTTCTTCGATCAAGTTTAAGAAGCAAACGGTGCAATTGTTGAGTCATCATTTCTGGCAATGCTTGTCCAGGTGTTGCTTCAAAAAAGGCAATATGATTTCCTGAATCCTCTGCCAATTGATTAATTCTGTTCAACAGTACTGTTTTACCAACTCCCCTCAAACCAAGCATAATTTGACTTTTAGCTGCCTTATTGTTTAATGATCTTTGGATAGCATTAACAGCCTGGAGAAGTATTGCTTCACGTCCGGCCAGTTCAGGAGGTGGAG
This sequence comes from Bacteroidota bacterium, assembly GCA_020047715.1. Lineage (GTDB taxonomy): Bacteria > Bacteroidota > Bacteroidia > Bacteroidales > JACJXF01. The sequence continues at coordinate 3,306 of JAIFNN010000069.1, forward strand.
TGCCAGCTCCAGGTGTATAAGGATTGTCAATTGGATTCATTTCTTGCTATTTGTACATCAAAGTTAGTATTGTTTGGGATAAAATCACTAACAAATTTGCAATTTTTACCCATTTTGCATTTTATGTTGAAAGTTATGATGTATTTTAGGAGGGTCTAAATATAAACAAAAATCTTTGGTGAATGTTAGGTTGATTCAACCTAACATTACTAACTTTGATATACGGAATCCTTATTCGTATTTCAAAATCCATATATAATTTATAGAAAACCAACATAATGGAAAAAACAGATCTCGTACTCGCAACCATGAAAGAAGCCGGAAAAGCCCTGAGCGCCGGACAGATCTCCGAATTGTCCGGTCTTGACCGCAAAGAAGTAGATAAAGTAATGAAAACCTTGAAAACAGGAGGGAAAATTGTGTCGCCGAAGAATTGCTATTGGCAGCCGGTATGATAAAGCAATTGAATCAGCTTTTTTTATTGTTCGATAGCAGAACTTCAACATCCTCAAAATACTATCTCATTTTCAAAAATTCTGTTTATGAATTCTAAAACCAACCAAAACCCAGTTTACCTCTACCTCCTGGTAATTGTTAGGATAGCAATCGGCTGGCACTTTCTGTATGAAGGTCTGGCCAAGATTATAGGCAACAACTGGAGTTCGGCAGCCTATCTTGCCGGCTCGAAATGGATTTTCGCTCCGGTTTTTCACTGGATGGCTGATAATGCAGGAATCATTGCCTTTGTTGACTTCCTGAATATCTGGGGGATGACATTGGTAGGCCTCGGCCTTATTCTGGGATTGTTTACACGTTGGGCAAGTGCAGGAGGGGCATTAATGCTGTTCTTGTATTTTATTGCTTATCCTCCGATTCCGGGTTATATGTATGGATTGCCAACCGATGGGAGCTATCTCTGGATAAACAAGACACTTATCGAATTCCTTGTTCTGACCGTTTTTGCATTTCTGTCACCAAGCTTTATGTTTGGGCTCGACCGGCTTTATGCACACTGGAAAGAAGAGAAAGCCCGCCAGCCTGTTCCCGATCATCCCTCGGATGGAAAAACGGGAATTGAACGCCGCGAAGCTATCAGAAACCTGATCTCGGTTCCTGCTCTGGGGGCTTTTGCTTATGCGCTCTACAAAAAGGAGAAATGGGACAGTTTTGAAGAAAAATTATTAAAGGTGGAGGGAATTGATGCTAACTCCGGAGCTACATTGCTGAAATTCAATTATGCTTCCTTAAAAGACCTGAAGGGACAAGTCCCAAAAGCTTATATCAATTACACCGACGAATACGGCAAGCCAGCCCGATTCGAATTGAGTCGTTTATTAATGGGGGGCAATCTTATAGGTGGTTGGGCACATGCACGTGACCTAATTTATGTTTCAAAGCTTGTCAAGACCTATCATACCGATGAAAAGGTTATGCAAACGCTTAACCTGGGAGAGGAATGTGGTATTAATGCAATTATTTCAAATCCACAGCACGGACGGATATTCCAAAAATACAAGCATGAGTTCAGGAGTAAAATGAAATTTATATCCGATTGCGGTATTGATCTTGATTTTCAGAAGGGAATTGCCTTGTCGCTTGCCGGGAATTTTGACGCCCTTTATTGCCAGGGAGAGATTACCGACCGTTGGGCAAACCCTGAATGGGAAGATCCTCTGAAAAGAACGGTTGCAGAACGAATGGAACTTATACGAAAGGGTCTTGAGGAAATCAGGAAAAACGGGAAGCCTGCCGGAATTGGTGCGCACAGAATAGAGGCCATAAAAGTATGTGTGGAGCATGGCTTGAAGCCCGATTTTTGGGTTAAGACCAGTCATAGTCATAATTATTGGTCGGCCCAGAACAACTCCCCCTGGAAGGATAATCTTTTTGATTTTGACCCCGAGGAAACCGTGCGTTACATGGGAACTCTACCTGAGCCCTGGATTGCCTTTAAGGTGCTGGCTGCGGGAGCAATAACCCCGGAAGAAGGACTGAAGTACGCATTTGAAAAAGGCGCCGATTTTGTGTGCATGGGGATGTACGATTTTCAGATTGTCGAAGATGTGAATATCGCGCTGAATGTGCTTGAAAATGTTGCAGGAAGGCAAAGGCCCTGGATGGCGTGAGGATTATTAAGGGGTAACGGGGTAACGAGGTAACGAAGTTACGTTACTCCGTTACCCCGTTACTCCGTTACCTCGTTACCCCGTTACTCCGTTACCTCGTTACCCTCTCACCCCTCAGGGCGGCGACCATCACCCCGTCAAAAATAATTAGACAATCAAATCGATTTTTACAAAATCCTTTGTGTTTGAAAGATAAAAAACTACCTTTGCACCCTATTTTTAGTGTAGTTAAAATTAAATAATTAAGAGAATGCCTGTAAAAATCAGATTAACAAGACAAGGTCGCAAAAAGAGACCTTACTATCACATTGTTGTATCGGATAGCAGGGCGCCACGAGATGGCAGGTTTATCGAAAAGCTGGGAAATTACGATCCCAATACTAATCCTGCTACAATTGAACTCGATTTTGGGAAATCCCTCGATTGGGTTTTAAAAGGCGCTCAACCTACTGATACTTGTAGAGCAATTCTATCCTATAAGGGTGTGATGTACAAGAAACACCTTGTTGAAGGTGTAAGAAAAAATGCTTTTTCGGAAGAGGAAGCTGAGAAAAAGTTTAGCCTTTGGTTAACCGGAAAAGAAGCCAAGATTCAAGCTAAGATTTCTTCATTGGATCAGAAGAAATCCGACTCGAAGACAAAGGCTATGGAACACGAAGCCAAAGTTAACGAAGCGAGAGCCAAGGCAATTGCCAAAAAGAATGCCAAATTAGCAGAAAGTGCTGCTGGTAAGGTAGCGGAAGAAGTGGCGGAAGAAGAAAATGCTGTTGAAACCGTAGAAGCTCCTGCTTTGGAGACCCCTGTAGCTGAAGTAGCCGCGGCGCCTGTTGAGGCTCCTGTTGCTGAAGCTGCAGCTGAAGAAGCTGAGAAACCGGCTAATTCAGAAGAAAAAGAATCAGAAGCATAGGATCTTAAATGATCAGGGAGAACTGTTCGTTAATCGGGTATTTTACAAAGTCTCACGGAATTGGGGGACGGTTGATGCTCCGCTTGAACAGCGATTTTGCTGATGATATTGAACCGGGGGAACCGCTGTTCGTCGAAGTGGACGAACATCTGGTTCCCTTTTTTATTGAAGAAGCCGAGGTATTTCCCGACCGGGCTATAATCAAACTCGAATTTATCGCAAACCCGGAGGAAGCTCTGAAACTGGTTGGAAAGAATGTTTACCTGGAAAACTCACTGATCCGGGAAAAAGATGAACTGTTGGACGAAAATGCCGGAATCTTTGTGGGATACTTTTTTGAAGATAAAACTTCAGGAATCAAAGGAATCATTAAAGAGTATATCGACAATCCCCTGAATCCGCTTTTTTTGGTTTCTGACAAAACTTCAGAGTTCCTTATCCCGGTTCACCCCGACTTTATTGTGGAGGTGGATCACAAGAAAAAACTTATGGTATTTGATCTGCCTGAGGGGTTGATGGGACTTTAATCAAATCGCAGATAAAGCGTTATTTTTGCGATTAGAATCAAGAAATCTCCGAAATATAGTCCGAAGTCGACAATGAGCTGTTAACCTAATCGTGACCTCTTGTCTTATTAGGAATCGTTTTGTTAATTAGATGCTTACAAATTTACTAAATCTAATCTGAAGATAACATTCTTGTTCACAAGCCTATCCATATTATAGTATGTTAAAATTTCTGCATATTATTTTATAAGCTGTTTAACAATCGTTTCACCAGGAATGTTGTAAATTTGTAAATGAGCCCAACTGTTTTTAAATATAAAGAGTATCGGTTCTTCTTTTTTTCAAGAGAAGAAAAACGAATGCATATTCATGTGTCTTCACAAAATGGAGAAGCTAAGTACTGGCTGGATCCAGATGTTGAATTAGCTCAAAACATTGGGTTTTCTGCAAAACAACTGAATGAGGTTAAACGTTTTATAAAGAATCGAAAAAATGAAATCATCCACTCCTGGGTTAATCACTTCAATAGTTGAAGTCACCAATATTTCAGCACACGGTTTTTGGATATTACTGAATGAAAAAGAGTATTTTCTTTCTTATTCCAATTTCCCATGGTTTAAAGAAACAACAATAGACAAAATTTGTGATGTTCAATTGGTAAATGAAAGGCATTTATATTGGAAACAATTAGATGTCGATTTAGAACTCTCTTCCATCTCAAATCCCGAAGATTACCCGCTGATATTCAAATAAATGAATAGAATTTCAAATACTTTTATCTTATTGTTGAGATAAAGTATTTATATGATATCTTGAATAAGAGAAATTATTCATTAAACCCCAAGAACCTGATAAAATGATGTTTTTCAGACAAGGCAGAACAAGCCGTGTCAGCGCGTTAAATCATTCCAGTTTAGATACCCTTCCTTTATCCGAAACTGGTACAATTCTTCTTTTGGAATAACCTGATTATTCAGGATATTTCTGGCTTTACTTAGTTGTTGAGTAATGGCTTATACTTATTGTTCGTCTTCCAATTATAACAATGAATAGACTATGTCCACATATAGGCTCTCAAATTCATATAGAAGAGACTTTTGCATACAGATTCTATACTTTTATCCAAAACAAAAAAAGCAAAATCAACCGATTTTGCTTTTTTTTGTTTTAAGGCTTCTTACATCTTAGTTTGGAGAAACCGGATATTTTAATTCAATATTTTTCTCGAAACTCACAAACCTGTTTTTCCATTCGTCAGGTACTTCAAAGGTGATTTTTTGTTGGGCGTCATATCCCACAAGAACTGCGCGGTTGGAAGATCTCACTTCCCTGGTTTTTACATCAATTAATTTCTGTTTCATGGCAATGCTCTTGTTACCAAGCATTTCAACGCGGGTTTCAACGAGGATTTCATCATCAATGCTGATGGGACTGAAAAAGTCCACTTTAATAGAAGCTAATACAAGAGTCTGATTGGCCCAGTTGATCGAATCCCCAAGTACACTCTTAAAATACTGGATTCTGGCAAAGTCGTAATAATGCTGGTAAACGGCATTGTTAACATGCCCCAGGATGTCTACATCATTAAATCGTATTTGTACAGGGGTGTTGTGCCTGTACAGGCTGTTCTCTGTTTCCATAACGTAGTTTTTAGAAGTTGAAGTACGATGAGCAAGTTGGAAAAATATTTTCGATTATGCAACATTCACTTAACATTAACGTCTTTTGATTACGATTTATTTCACAATTAAAACATTTTACAATGAAAAAGCATCTCTTTATAAGGATTATTGCCATTGCGGCAATTGTTATCGGATTTACTGCCTTTATGATTCCCTCAGGAAATATTGGAGGATTAAACTCCCCCGTGGAGAAAAACAGTTATTCGGGAGAGAAATTCTCCAAGATTTCCATTTCTATTTCTGCTAAAGTTAATATTGAACAGGGAGATGTTTACAGCGTACTTATTGATGCTGACGAAAACACTCTGGAGAAAATCCTGGTTGAGTACAGCTCAGATGAACTTCATATTTCGAGCAAGCCGGCATCCCGAATCAATAGCCCTGTAGAGATCAACATTACAACTCCAACCCTTAATGCAATATCACTGGCCGGATCGGGTGAAGTGTATATGAAAAAAACTTTCGAGACCAGCTCAATGGACTTGGAAATAGCCGGAAGCGGAAGTATGTCAATCAATGACCTGAAAGCAGACAAGGTGTCAGCAAGTATCGCAGGTTCGGGAGACCTGGTTCTTGCCGGGGGTAAGGCAGGCAGTTATGAGGACTTCAGTATTGCGGGTTCCGGCAAGGTTGACGCATTGAATTTTAAATCGTCCACAGCCGATGTGGAAATTGCCGGATCGGGTGACTGCAAACTTTTTGCCACCGAAAAGCTAAATGTTTCTATTGCGGGAAGCGGTACTGTATATTATAAGGGAAAACCTGTGCTGAAATCCGAGTCTGTTGGCTCGGGAAAGGTGGTTTCAATTGATTGATGGAATGGCAGTAAATCGTTAGAGCATGAGGTATGCACTGCTCTTTACATGAGGGGGTGGCGGAATAGACCTTGCCCCCTTAGTGTTTGTATTTTCTTTTACTCCCTGATAATTTTAAAAAGCCCGCCTTCGCCCAGTTTTATTATAGACGAAGGTGGGTTTTTTACCGTGTCGTCCTGCCTCCACTCAACAACATAATCCACCGAAGCCTTGATCTCTTCGCTGATCTCCGAAAATACCGATGGGGTTTTCTCCCCCGAGATATTAGCGGAGGATGATACCAATGGTTTTCCGAGTTTTTTTATTAACTCCCCACAGAACTCGTCGCTGGAAATGCGAATCCCGATGCTGCCATCCTCGGCAATCAGGTTCTTTGCAAGATTCCTGGCGCCGGGATAAATGATGGTTATTGGACGCACTGCAGCGTCGATAATCTCCCAGGCGATTTCGGGTACCTCCCTAACATAAGATTCGATTCGACCATTGTGGTCCACAAGTACCAGCATGCTTTTGCTGTCTTCCCGCTTTTTAATGGCGTAAATACGCGCAACGGCCTCGGCGTTGGTGGCGTCGCAGCCCAAGCCCCAAACGGTGTCGGTTGGGTAAAGTATCACTCCTCCTTTTTTTAGGACTTCAAGGGCTTTTGTAATATCCTCATTCATTTGTCAAGATTTTTTTGTAAAGCTTCATCATCTCTTTGGCTGTGCGGTCTTCCCGGAAATATGCCGCATGCTCCAGTCCCTCCGAAACCATACTGCTTTTCAAATCGGGATTACGGAGCACACGGTTTATCGATTCTGCAATTTCTTCAGTATTCATCGGATTCACGTATATCGATCCTCTTCCCCCGGTTTCCTCCATGCAGCCGCCTGTGCCGGCTATCACCGGAATACCCGAATTCAGTGCCTCCAATATCGGGATCCCAAATCCCTCGAAAGAAGAGGGGTACAGAAAAAGTTCTGCCATCTGGTAAATGCCGGGAAGTTCTTCCTGCTCCAGGTTTTTAAGAAAATAGATTCCCTTCAGTTTATTCTGCTCAATATAGGTTTTGACTTTTTCATAATAGGGGGTCTGTCGGCCTACAACAACCAAGGGAATCGTGATTTTAAACTCATGCATTGCTTTGACGAGTTGAAGCAGATTTTTTCTCTCTTCAATGGTTCCAACATAGAGCATGTATTCCCGGGGGAGTGAATGCTTGGTGCGAATGTGGTTTTTCGTATCCTGGCTTGCTTTTTCGTAGTAAAGGGGACTGCATCCCTGGTAAATGACATGGATTTTTTCAGGGGAGATATTCAAGAAATTTACAATGTCGGCTTTTGTCTGCTCACTGATGGCTACAACAGCATCGGCCATATTGCAGCTCTGCTGAAATTTGTTGCGGTATATAACCCTGTCGGCTCTTTTGTACAAATTCGGGTAACGAAGAAATATCAGGTCATGAATGGTTACAACCGAGCGCGCATTACTTTTCTTAATGTCCATCGGGAGCTCGTTTGAAAGTCCGTGGAAGATATGAATGTCTTGTTTTGCAATGCTTCTCCCCATATAGAAAGAGCGCCAAAGCGAGGGGAATTTTTTGAAGGGGAAAGTATTTGGATACCGGGTAGTGGAGTTTAACGGGGGAAATGCCTTGAAACTGGTTTTATCTTTTGGTGAAAAAAGAACATATTCGTTTTCCGGAAAAAGTTCGCATAGTTGTGAAATAAGAGTCCGGCTATAGTTCCCCAGCCCGCTGTGGTTGAAAAATGCTCTTTTTGCATCAAAGCCGATTCTCATGTTATCCGGATTATACAGCTACATTATATTCGCGCAGGGCTTGATTCAGTGATGTTTTCAAGTCGGTTGAAGGTTTTCGTGTGCCGATGATCAAAGCACAGGGCACCTGAAATGTCCCTGCAGGAAATTCGCGGGTGTATGAGCCGGGAATCACTACGGAACGCGGGGGCACAATACCTTTGTATTCGATGGGAGCGCTGCCGGTCACATCGATTACCTTGGTGGAGTTTGTAATTACAACATTGGCGCCCAAAACAGCTTCCGCACCGATCCTGGCACCTTCCACAACGATGCACCTCGAACCGATAAAGCAATTGTCTTCAATAATTACCGGAGCAGCCTGAACCGGTTCCAGAACGCCGCCGATCCCAACTCCCCCGCTAAGATGAACATTTTTGCCTATCTGCGCACAGCTTCCAACCGTTGCCCAGGTGTCGACCATGGTTCCCTCATCCACATAGGCTCCGATATTCACGTACGAAGGCATCATGATTACTCCTTTTGCCAGGTAAGCGCCGTAACGGGCAATGGCGTGAGGCACAACGCGCACACCAAGCTTTTCGTAATTTTTTTTAAGGGGGATTTTATCGTGGAATTCGAAGGGGGGACATTCGATGGTCTCCATTTTTCGTATCGGGAAATACATGATTACAGCTTTCTTTACCCATTGATGAACCGTCCATTCCCCGTCGATTTTTTCGGCAACCCGTATTTTCCCCTGGTCGAGCAAGGCTATGGTGTCTTCAATTACTTTTCTTACCGTGGGATTTGAGAGGCTGTCTCGGTTTTCCCAGGCTTCTTCAACAATTTTTGAAAAATCTTCGAACATGGATATCGGGTTTTAGGGCCGTAAAGGTACAATGAAAAATGATTAGGAAAAATTCAAAACTTATGAATAAATTGCGAAAAAAAATTCATGGATTCATTGTTCGGTATTTCCTTGCCAATTCAGGATCCTGTAACAGTATTTTTACTGATACTTGTTTTTTTTCTTTTCTCGCCCATTTTTGCCCGCAGGCTTAAAATGCCAGGGATTATAGGGCTTATATTATCCGGGATACTCCTTGGCCCCTTTGGTTTTAACTTGATTTCGCAAGATATTGGTATTACCATGTTCGGTACCGTAGGGCTCTTATACCTTATGTTCCTGACCGGTTTGGAGATTAACCTAATTGAACTGTCAAGGTTTCGTACCCATGGAATTGTATTTGGTATCCTTACTTTTCTTATCCCCTTGTTGTTGGGAATACTTATCATTTATTATCTTTTGGGCTTGCCTTTCAAAACAGCGCTTTTGTTTTCAAGCATTTTCTCAACCCATACTCTTATTTCCTACCCAATCATCAGCAGATATGGAATTACTCAGATAAAAATAGTTGGGATCACCATTGGGGGAACAATTATTACCGATACAGCTGTTTTGTTGCTATTAACGATTATTGCCTCATCAACTCATGGCGACGTTGGCTGGATGTTTTCTTTGAAGCTGATACTGTATTTCATCATACTAATCGGCTTCACGCTATTTCTGCTGCCAATTGCCGGAAGGTGGCTTTTGGCTCGTTTACAGGGTGAGAGCGGCTATCAGTTTACTGCCGTTATTATGATGGTTTTCTTTGCTGGTTTCCTTGCTAAAATGCTTGATATTGAACCGATTATCGGTGCGTTTTTTGCCGGATTAGCGTTGAATAAGCTTATTCCGCAGAAATCTCCATTGATGAACAGAATCGTGTTTATTGGAAATAATCTGTTTATCCCGTTCTTTCTGCTGAGCGTTGGCATGCTGATCGATTTGTCGGCTCTGCTGGCTGGTCCGGCAGTCTTGCTGGTTGCTTTAATCATTATTGCCGCTGCCGTCTTCAGTAAGTATCTTGCCAGCTACTTGATGCAACTGATTTTTGGATATTCTGTAATCGAGCGCAACCTCATGTTCGGCCTTAGCACCTCCCATGCGGCTGCCACAATTGCCGTAGTGCTTGTGGGATACCAACTTAAGCTCTTCGACTCTGACCTGATGAATGTGGCAATTTTACTGATCCTCGTCTCATGCCTTATAGGATCTGTGGTTACCGAAAAGGCCGCTCGTAAATTATCCCTACTCTACAAACAAGATGACAAACACGAGGATTATCAGCGGCCGGAGCGAATACTGGTTCCTCTTGCAAACCCCGGCACCCTCGATTTTTTAATGAGTTTTGCTTTCACTGTGAAGAAATCCGGATCGCGCGAGCCAATTTATCCCCTTACGGTTCTTCAGGATGACGGAAGCGCTCCCCAGAAAATAATCCAGTTTAACAGGAGCCTCGAAAAGTATCAGATCGAAGCCGCCTCCACGGAGGAAGTTGTGAGCCCGATGGTGAGGATTGAAATTTCAGCAGTCGACGGCATTCTCCGGGCCATCAAGGAAAAAATGATCACCAAAATAATAATCGGCTGGAATGTAAAAGTTACTGCGAGCAATCTGATTCTGGGCTCGCTCCTCGAAAAGCTTATCGAAAAGGCCGATAAGATGCTGATGATCGTAAATGTCGATAAGCCCCTTGAAACCTTCAGGTCAATTAAAATATTCATTGCCCCTGAAGTGCACAACGAACCCGGCTTCGACGACTGCATCAATACGCTTGTTTCTTTTTCAGGGAGATTAAAAAAAGAGACATCGTTTTACTGTGAGGTGCAAACCGAAAACTACCTGGAGGCCCAAATCAAAAAGCAGCTTTTTGATAATCAGGGATACAGAATAGTTGACTTTAACGACTGGAGTAATTTCAACGATTATTCTAAGACACTTCAGGCCGATGAGCTTCTGGTTTTTGTGAATTCGCGACCTAAATCCTTTTCTTATAACGCTTCTCTCGATAACATCCCCAGGGTGCTCAGCCGTTTTTACAAGGATCACAGTTTCGTGCTCGTTTATCCTGAGGACCCTGTTCAGATTGTCGATTCGCTGAGCAGCAGGCTGGGTACCTGAAGGATACAGCCGGATTTAGTTTTCAATATGGATTCCCTACTGTGCAAACAGCTTTCTAAGACTAAGAAAAAGTCGCATTAGCAGGTAAATGCACACCAGGCTGAATATTATGGTTGCCCCGCTTGGAATGTTGAGGAAGTAGGAAATAACCAGTCCGCAAAGCGATCCCGCAAAACCAATGAGAATTGAAAGGAATATTATCTTCTTGTAATCTTTGGTTATGAGATTTGCGGCGTTTTGGGGAATGGTAAGCATCGACAGCAAAAGGATGATTCCAACCAGCTTAATGTTAAAAACAATTGTGAGCGATACCAGCGCCATGAGGCTGTAATTGATAAATCCCACATGCAGGTTCAGGGATGAGGCATACTCCTGGTCGAAGGAGATATACTGAATCCTTCGGAAGAAAAACGAAAAGAACAGGATTATAACAAGGGTTAGGGCAAACAGCATATAAAGATCGGAAGAGTTAACCGTAAGGATGCTCCCGAAAAGATAGGTCATCAGGTTAGGGGCGTATCCTGGGGTAAGGTAGATAAATATCACCCCAATGGCCATCCCGAGCGACCACACCATGGCAATTACCGAGTCGTTGCGGATGTTCCCCTTGCGGGTGAAATACTCGATTCCGAGACCGGAAAGGACCGAGAACATTGCCGCTCCCCAAACGGGGTTGAAGCCAAGAAAATACCCGATTCCAATTCCTCCAAAAGAGGTGTGGGTAATACCTCCGCTTATAAAAACGATTCGTCTGGAAACAACATAGGTGCCCGTTATACCACAGCTTATTGCCGCCAAAAGGGAAGCCAGAATTGCATTGGTGAAATACTGGTAATGAATTAATTCGAAAATACCTTCCATTATTTGGGTTTTATATGTTCCTGCAAAACTCTGTGGGGCACCGGTCCATGGGCAATTATATCGATCGGGCAGTTATATACATTCAATTCCTCGGCATTGATTTCGTTTGAAGGATGATAGTGGAGACTCCCGTTCACGCATGCAATGGTTTTGATATAGCTCGAAATGGTGCCGATATCATGCGAAACCAGCAGGATTGCAATATTTTTATTCAGTTCTTTCAGGGTCTCGTACAGCTCAAACTCTGCCCGGTTATCAACATAGGTGCTGGGCTCGTCGAGAATGAGCAGGCGGGGATTGGATATTACGGCCCTTGCCAGGAAAACCCGCTGCAGTTGTCCACCGGAAAGTTCGCCTACCGGGTTTTGGGAAATGCTGCCAAGACCTGATTTCTCAAGCAACTCGTCGGCTTTCTTTTTATCTGCGGATGAGAACCTGAAAATAAGCGGCTTTTGGGAGGTCAGGCCGGAAAGCACTACCTCCCTTACGGAAATGGGGAATTTCTTGTCGATTAGATTTTGCTGCGGAAGGTAACCGATGTATTTTTGGAAATCATTTGGTTTTCCGGGAAAGTGATAAACAATTTTGCCATGTAAGGGTTTTATTACCCCCAAAACAGCTTTCATCAGCGTGGTTTTCCCCCCTCCGTTCGGGCCAATGATCCCAATAAAATCGGTATCGTGTACCTGGAAATTGATTTTCTTCAGAACGAGGTTATCGTCGTACCCGGCATCCAGATTTTTTATCTCAAGTATTTTGCTCATTCCTAGTATAAGTCGTTTATCGCATTTATTCTTCAAAACCTTAGTTCAACATCCCGAATGGAATCTTTTTTTGCCTTTTCTCAGACCTGCTCTTATTTTCGAAACAGCCCTGGACAAAGCATTTCGCTAATCCCCATGGGATCTGAAACACTATTTATTTGCCAGCAGATGGTTAAGTATTTCAATCATTTGTTCTTTCCATTGTTCGTCCATAGGGTCGATCGGGATTATCTCTGCATTGATTTCTTTTGCCAGTGAACGAGAGTTGTCGAGGCTGAACTGTTTCTGGACAAAAATGAATCCTATTTTTTTTTCTTTTGCCAGATCGATTATAGCCTTGATATGCGCGGGAGGGGGCTCTTTCCCTTCAAATTCAAGAACGATTTGTTCCATGCCATAATCCCTTGCCAGATAGGCGAGGGCCGGGTGATATATAATAAAACTCCGTCCTTTCAATTTGTCGGCGTTTAGGTTGTAAAGCGCCTGTACACTATCAATCGTCATCATAAAGGAATTGTAGTTCGACCTGAAAACGGCTGAGTCTGAAGGATAGATTTTGTTCAGGGACTTCAGGATGTTTGTGGCGATGATTTTTACATTCCCCGGCGACATCCATGTATGCGGGTCGATTCCTGTCTCATTTTCCTCTGAATGAATATGCCCGGCTTCTTCGTGGTGTTCGCATTCGCCTGCAATCAGGTCAATTCCTTCTGAAAGGTCGAAAAGCTGCATCTCCGGGTTTACTCCCCCGAAACGAGGCATCCAGGCTAGCTCAAAATCGAGATGGCCAATTTTAAGATAGGCCTGAGAATTCACTAAAAGATTCATTTGCCTTGCGGTAGGCTCATAGCTCGAATGCGAAGCCCCGGGCGGGATCATCACATTTACCTTAATCCCCTCTCCGGCAATAGCCTCCACGAAGTATTTCTGGGGGAGTACACTAACCGAGACCGCCTTGGCGGGTTTGATTGGAGCGGGACTGTTGCACGAAGATAATGTGAAAATAAGGGCGGGTATAAAAAAGATTCTCATTGATTTTGGTTTTTTAAGAGTTATGACTGTTGCCATCATGATGATGACCGCTATGTTTAGCTTTATTCTTAAGGTTCGCTAAGGAGGTCCCTTTTTCGGGGACGGGATCAAAACCGTGTCCGCCCCAGGGATTGCAGCGGACAATCCGGTATATTCCAAGTATCAAACCTTTTATGGGTCCATGGACTTTTAGCGCCCCGATGGCATACTGGGAGCAGGAGGGGTTAAAACGGCACGAGTTGGGGAGCAGGGGGGATATCGAAAGCTGATAGAATTTCACAAGCAGTATGAATATCCCGGTAAAAAACCAGGAAATCCCTTTGGAAAGAGGGTTTTCAAAAAGCAGGGAAATTATTCTAGTCTTGTTCATTTAGGCAGTTTTTGCATATTCCAAAAATGATGAACTGGTTCTCCAGTTTTGTGAAACCCTCAGGGAGTTTGTAATCATCTACCGAAAGCTCTTCCATGCAGAAAGTGGTGTTGCATCTTCTGCATTCAAAATGCACATGGTCGGATTTTTTCCCGTCTTTGTTTTTCCCACTTGCAAGTTTGTACTTAACAGCCTCGGCTGATAATATCCGGTGGACAATCTTTTTTTCCACGAGGGAATTGAGGTTTCGGTATACGGTCGTCCGATTGCAACTCCCGTTCATCAGGTATTCCAACTCTTTTTCGCTGATAGCCTGTTTGCAGTTTGAAAGTATGCTCAACAATTCTATCCTGTGGGAGGTGAGGCTAAGTTTACTGCTCTTTAGTATCTCTTTGTGATCCATGATGTAATATTTGCAACAGACTTGCAAATTTAAGCATTCCCGGAAATTATTTAGACGTTTTCTATCTGTTTTTTTAAAAAGATATCTCCATCTTTGTGCTCGGAAAAACGATCGGGTAACAGATTCAAACATTAAAAGCAAATTCTCTTACAGATTGTTCAAAATAATGGCAAATGAAACCCATATGATTGGTTGCAGCTCAAAAGCAACCCTATAATAAAAAATCAGCTGTGGTTCAGTTATACCATTAAAATCAAAATTATTATATAATGAATAAAAAAGTAATATCAGAACCAATGAAAGAAGCAGTTGCAATTTTATGCGCAGGGGGACCTGCTCCGGGAATAAACACAGTTATAAGTTCCGTTACGAAGATATTTCTTCAGAATGGCTTTCAGGTATTAGGCTTGAATGGCGGGTACAAATCCCTTTTTTCGGCTGAGCCTGCATTCGATTATCTCGATTTTGAGTATGCCGACCAGATTTACAGCAGGGGAGGGTCAGCGCTTAAGATGAGCCGTTACAAACCAAAGGATGACGAGTTCAAAGTGGATTTCTTCCGCAGGAACAACGTTAAAATTCTCGTTACCATTGGGGGAGACGATACCGCATCCACAGCGAACCGTTTGGCTAAATATCTGGCCAGCCAGAAAATGGATGTGGCGAATATTCATGTTCCAAAAACAATCGACAACGATCTTCCGCTACCCGAGGGAACGCCCACATTCGGATATCATTCAGCCAAGGAAGAAGGAGTGAGGCTTGCGTCCACCATTTATGAGGACGCCCGCACCAGCGGTAACTGGTTTGTGGTATCCGCCATGGGTCGCGAAGCCGGGCATCTTGCATTCGGGATCGGTACAGCATGCCACTACCCGATGATTATCATTCCCGAGATGTTTGACAAAACGAAAATCACCTTTGAGAAAATCACCAATCTGGTAATTTCTTCGATGGTTAAAAGGCGTTTGTTGGGTATTGATTATGGGGTTGCGATTATTTCAGAAGGCGTTTTCCATTTTATGAGCGACGAGGAGATTATTGCTACCGGTATCAACTTCACCTACGATGATCACGGTCATCCGGAGCTTGGTAATGTAAGCAAGTCGCACATATTCAATATGTTGGTTCAGCAAAAGTTAAAGACCCTGCGAATAAATGTAAAGAGCCGTCCCAACGAGATGGGGTACGAACTTCGCTGCTGCAGGCCCATTGCTTATGATTTGAATTATGCCACCCGCTTGGGACTCGGTGTTTATAAGCTGTTTAGAAAGGGAGTTACGGGTTGTATGGTTACAATTGATCGTGCCGGCGAGATCACTCCGCTTTTTCTCAAGGATGTTGAAGACGAAAATGGCAAGGTAAAGCCCCGACTGGTAAACATCAACGCCGAAAAGGTTCAGTTGATCTATCGTAACAATCTTCACTTCATTACCCCTGCGGATTATCGGGGAGCAAAGAAATTTGTTCAGAATCCTGAGGAGTTTGATTTTTACAAGATTCTTAACTGGAACGAAACCGAAAGCTAGTTTTTCTTAAAGCCGCCTCAACCCGAGGCGGCTTTTTTATGAATTGTTGTTTTGACTCTCGATTGCTTTTCTTCTCTTTTTATTGTATTTTTATGTCTCTCAACTGAAACATAAATCCAGAAATCATGCCAGATTCCAAACGCAAAAGAGGAACAATCGCCATTCTTACAGGTGGCGGCGACGTGCCGGGATTAAATCCGGCCATCAGGGCGATAACCATCAGGGCTCTCAGGGAAGGTTACCGGGTGTTGGGACTTCGCAGAGGCTGGGCAGGAATTATGGAGCTTCAGCGCGACAAAGATGCCGACAACAGTGATAACTATCAGTATTTAAGCGAGGAAATAGTTAATAAAGCGGGGAGAACAGGCGGGACTTTTCTGCATACCTCAAGAACAAGGCCCAGCCATGTCCCGAAAGATATGGTGCCCGACCATCTGCAGTCGGTCTATTCAGACGACATAAACGATTTGACTCCCGAGGTGCTGAAGAACCTCAGTTTTCTGGGAGTGGATTTTCTTATCCCCATCGGCGGCGACGACACCCTTTCCTATGCCGTAAGGATGTACCAGGAAGGGGTTAAGGTTATTGCCATACCCAAAACCATGGACAATGATGTTCCGGGAACCGACTATTGCATAGGATTCAGCACATGTGTTACCAGAACCATCAATATGACAAATACGCTTAGGACTTCGGCCGGATCCCATGAGAGAATTCTCGTGCTTGAAGTTTTCGGAAGATATGCCGGGTTTACAGCCATGTTGCCTACTATGGCCGGGGCGGCTAACCGATGTGTAATACCGGAATACAAGTTTGACATTGACAAGCTGACTCGTTTGTTGGTGGAGGACCGTAAGAATAATCCCAGCAAATATTCTGTGGTTTTGGTGTCGGAAGGGGCTACTTTTTCCGGCATGGAAGAAATGATGTTTCGACAGAAGGAAAAAGACATGTATGGACATTCCAAACTTGGAGGAATTGGTGAAGCCGTTTCTGGAAAAATAAAGGAGATTTCCCCGCAATACAATAATGGCAAGGCCGTTAATGTAATTACCCAGCAATTGGGGTATCTGGTAAGGGGAGGAGATCCGGATTCTATTGACTCTATCGTTCCCATGGCTTATGGGAACCTGGCGCTGGACCTTGTTCTCAAGGGCATCCATGGAAGGCTTGTTGTGCTTCGGAATGGCCGTTACGACAATGCACCGCTGGATGTGGTAACATCTTCGAAAAAGTTGGTGGATCTGAAAAAATATTATAACACCGATCGCTACCGACCTCATTATAAAAGCTTTGAGTTTCAGCCTTTGTTTATTATGACGGGGTCGTGATGACCCGCGCCATAATAATTATTGGTTTTGCAGGAAAGGTTCAGCGGATTGCCAGTCCGGCAGGAACAGTTTTTACTTGAAATACACCCATGATTTGGAGGCAATCACAGAACGAGCTTTTTTCAATGCAGGTAATGCATCCTTCAATCCTGAATGAGTAGAAGAGGTAACGAGCTTAAAGTTTGAAGGCCCGTCGATAATATTTCCCTCGTAACCCATAGATTTGATTTTGCCTGCATATTCCTCGGCATACTTCTGGTTTTTGAAACTTCCAACTACTACATAAAAACCTGTCACCGGTGTTTTTGGATTCGAAGCCTCATAGTTGGCAAGCTTTTGCTCATATTCGGCACGCAGTGCATCCAACTCCCTTTCATATGCGGCGGCATCTTCTTTTATTTGGTTTTGCAGCTCATCGTTTTCAGCTACAAGCGCGTCAATCTCCTGTTGACTCATAGCAGGTTTCCCAAACCACTCATTAAGTTTTTTGCAGGAAGAAAACGATACCATCGAAACGGCCAGGATATAAATAATTGTTCTTTTCATAATCATTTGATTAAATGTGAAATATGTCAACTTCAACAAAAATATGAATTAAGGATATATAAATCCATTATTCAGGCAATTATTATTAACATTTTTTTTGCGTTGCTATCGATTTTTCGCGTCCGGATTGGCGTTTCGAGGCAGCAGGAACGGAATTTTCCTTAACTGTTCTCAATTCAAAAGTGGGTTTAGCACAAAAATCCTTTTACACAACATAGTATAATCGGATATCTCTATTTACATAGAAAAGTAAAAAGATTAAATTTGTTTGATTCAGATATCCTATATTGCAAAAAAATAAATCCATGGCAGACCTAAGCGTAAAATACCTCGGACTTGATCTTAAGACGCCTCTGATTGCGGCTTCATCGGGATTGACAGATAACATTGACAACCTTAAGCGTTTTGAGAAGCACGGTGTGGGAGCTGTAGTTCTAAAATCTCTTTTTGAGGAAGAGATACGTATTGAAAAAGATGCGGCATTGTCCAAAATGAGTTCGTCGGGGTTTATTTACCCTGAATCGATGGAATTTTATGACTATCTCGATGGGGCCGACAGCGAAAGCACTTATCGCTATCTTGACTTTATCCGCGAGGCGAAGAAGAAGC
Source organism: Bacteroidota bacterium (assembly GCA_020047715.1). Classification (GTDB taxonomy): domain Bacteria; phylum Bacteroidota; class Bacteroidia; order Bacteroidales; genus JACJXF01. The sequence goes on from JAIFNN010000069.1 coordinate 21,534, forward strand.
TCTCAATTCCGGTTATTCCTAGCATTAACTGTGTTACAGCCGAACAGTGGACTGATTTTCCGAAGCAAATTCAGGAAGCAGGAGCCGATGCCCTCGAACTCAATATCTTTATTATACCGTCAGACCTGAACCGGACGAAGTTCGAAAATGAAAAGACCTATTTTGATATTGTTAAGGAGGTCAAGAAACAGGTTACCATACCGATCTCTCTCAAGGTGAGTTTTTACTTTTCGGATTTGGCGCTGATGCTCAAAAGACTCTCCGAATCGGGCATAGCAGGACTGGTACTTTTCAATCGCTTCTATAGTCCCGATATCGACATCGACACATTGGAGGTTACTTCTGCCAGTGTTTTGAGTTCGCCCGGCGACTTTTCGCCTTCCCTTCGCTGGATTGCCATAATGAGGGATTATGTATCATGTGATCTGGCATCCTCAGGGGGCGTGCACGATGGAAATACCCTGATAAAAATGATTTTGGCCGGAGCCAATGCCGTTCAGGTAGCTTCAGCTTTTTATAAAAACGGAATTGATTATGGTGATGATATGATAGGCGTGCTACAAGCCTGGATGAAAAAGAACAATTACAAAAGCATCGAGGAATTCCGCTCATTGATGCGGCAGCATGAATCGGTTAATCCTGCCGTTTTTCAGCGGGTTCAGTTTATGAAGTATTTCAGGGGACAGAGGTGACCTAAACCAGATCGCATGCATCTGCAGGCATCCAGTGCTTGTCTTTCCCGTCCCATTTAACGTTGCATCCAATCGGATTGGTTACGGGAATGCTAATTTCTTTGCCTTGCGTAAGTTCTGACAGGCTGCGGTCGAGATCGTTAACAGTCATTTTTGAAGTGTCGCGGGGTTGATCAACGCCACGACCTGTATAAAGCAATTTCCGGTCCTTACCGAAAACGTAAAAATGTGGTGTCCGGAGTGCTCCGAAGGTTTTAGCTATTTCCTGCGATTCATCGTAAAGGTATACCCATGGAAACTTATGTTGTTTCATGCGCACTTTCATGTGTTCGAAGTCGTCTTCGACATAGGTGTTTTTGCTGTTGGAGTTGATTGCAACAAATCGCACACCCAGTGAGGCGTATTTTAGGGCGGTTTTTCTGGTTTCCTCATCAGATCCGATAACATAGGGGCAGTGATTGCATGTAAAGAATATCACAAGGAAAGGCTCTTTAAAATCCTCGGAATTATAGGTCTGGCCGTCGGTGGCGGGCAAAATGAAGGCTGGGGCAACAGCCCCGTTTGGCAATGTGAACGACATGTTTTGTGTTTTTAAATCTATACCAATAAAAACAATAAACAATAGTCGAGATTAAAAGTTTATTCAGCAATTACTTTACCTTATCCTGCAGTTCGAAAATGCAGATAATCGGATAATGATCGGAGAGATTTGCTTCGACCTTTTCAAACAGGATGGGTTTAAAAGCCATGCCATGAAAAATATAGTCAATCCTGAAATAGGGGAACAGCCCCTGATAAGTGCTGCCGGTACCCTGACCGGAACTTATGAAGGCATCTTTCAAGCCTTTCCTCATTTTTCGATAGGAGTAGGAGACAGGCGTGTCGTTAAAATCTCCACAAACCAACACGGGATATGCTGAGGTTTTGATGTGTTTGGAAATTGCATCAACCTGCGCCGAGCGTTTGATGTATGCTGTTTTTAGGCGGGAGGAAATATCCCTGATCTCTTTCATTTGGTCCTCATCATACCGAAGTTTCAGCGTGTCTAGGAAATTGAGATTTCGTCTTTGCAGTTGTACCGATTGGAGGTGGTTATTGTAGATTCTGATGGTGTCGTTATCAACGATCACATCCGTGAATATTGCCTCATTGGCAGTCTTCGGAAAACTTATGGTTCCCTGATTAACAATTGGGTATCGGCTGAATGTGGCAATGCCATAACCCGAGTTGGTACTGTTTTTAAAGGAGTAATGGATAAAACTGTAAGGGGTATCAGAGAAGAACCTCTTAATTTTTTCGGGACGGTAATCTTTTTTGGTGCTGCTATAGAATTCCTGGAGGCAGATGATATCCGGGCGCTCGCTTCGTATGAAATTGAAGATGTCTTGATTGGTTCCCGGGTCTGATAGCCATTCGTAAATATTAAACAGACGAACATTATAGGAGAGTATTTTCAGCTGTCTGGGGTTTTCCTTCACAAACTCTTTTTTGTTGTCCTTCCCCAACCGCATAGGGATAAAGTCATTAAGGTGATTAAGGCCAATCAGAATTGCCAGGAATGAAACCAGGAACTCTTTTTTAAGCCTGAAAATCCAATATATCATGAAAAGGACATTCAAAAACAGGATATAGGGATAAGCCAAGCCGAAAAAAGCCAATACCCATATCTTTGCAGGTGATATATAGGTTGAGAGGTACGAAAGCAGCAAGGCAACCCCCAGCAGAACGTTGATATAGAAGAAAACTCGGTTAATGAAGCGTCTCAATGGAGGATGCAATTATTTGTTTGTGGTTAAATTTACGACGATTGAAACAATGGCGCAAAAAGCACAGCTATTATTTTGTATAAATTTATTTGCCCATCTTGAAAAGGGTGTCTTTTTCCTCTTTCGAGAGACTTTCGTAACCCGATTTTGAGATTTTATCGAGAATGGCATCCAGAATTTTTTGTTCTTCTTTTTTAACTGCTTTATATTCGTAATCGTTGGCTGGTTTTTTATAGGATACCTTCATTTTTTTCCGGGGCTTTATCAGGGCAAACAAGCCGTCCATTATAGAGGAAAACCATTTGGTAATATCTTTCCCTTGTTTGTAGCGGAGGATGAAGAAATATCCGAAAAGAGCACCTCCCATATGAGCAATTTTCCCTCCCGTGTTCATGGAGAAATCAACAATGGACGAGAGCACAAAGCCTATTAGGGCCACCCAGATGATTTTAACCGGGCCGACAAAAACCAGATAGATAGTGTGGTTTGGGGCATAGGTGGCAGTGGCTATAACAATTGCCATTACTGCAGCGGATGCACCCAGAGCGATTGAGTTGGGGGCCTGCTCACTCAATACAGGAACAAGATTGTATGCAAGAACATAGAGAATCGCACCAGAAATCCCTCCCAGGATATAAATATTAACAAGTCGCTTCTCGTCGAGATAGGAGAGGAAAATTTTCCCAAACCAATAAAGCCAAAGCAGGTTAAAGAGGATATGGAAAAAATCCTTGTGCAGAAACATGTAAGTGAGCACCGTCCATGGCTTGCTCATAAGGGTGCCCAGGTCGGCAGGAACGGAGAGCCACTCAAGAATGCTTATGGTGCCGTTTTCAACCGAAAACAGGTAAAGGAAGATGATGGCGATGTGCAAGGCCAGGAAAACACCAAGATTTATGTAAATCAGGCGGGTCAGGGCATTGCCATTCTTAAAGGAGTCTTTTATTTCGTCGGCGATGTTCATATATCTGAAATTTCAAATATCAGTATGGCATGATAGGATCTGCGCAGGGGAATATGACCGCCCTACGCGATTCCCAATTAATAAAATGCGTTTCGGTCTTTGCTCCAGAGCTTAATCATTACAAAACCAAACAACATCCCTCCGAGATGGGCAAAGTGGGCCACGTTGCTTCCCGACTGGCTGATACCCAGATAAAGCTCAATTAGTCCATACCCAATTACAAAATATTTTGCCTTAATGGGAATGGGGGGGAAGAGCAGCATAAGTTGGGTATTGGGGAACAGCATTCCGAAAGCGAGAAGAACCCCGAAAACCGCACCGGATGCACCGATTGTTGGAGTCAGTAGCCCAACTGCAAGAGCCTTGGCCCTGGGGTCGCCCATACTGTAGAGCCGGTCAAGAACCTCAGGGGTTATCTGTTCTATTCCATAAGTTTGACTTACATAATTCATCAGGGGATTGAGCTCAATGAAAAGTACAAGGGTATGAAGGAAAACCGCACCCAAACCGGTTATCATATAATATATGAAGAACCTTTTGCTTCCCCAGACTTGTTCCAGGACCTTGCCGAACATCCACAAAGCGAACATATTGAAGAATATGTGAGTGAGAGAGCCATGCATAAACATGTGGCTGATAATCTGATACGGATTAAACAGGGGGGAACTTAGAAAATACAGCCCCAAAACATGGTTTAAATCGGTGTTGAATGCCTGTCGAATTGCCAGCGTCCCCAAAAATAATAGGGCGTTGATAATGATAAGGTTTTTTACTACCGGAGGGGTATTGCCTGTTCGTCCAAAATATGTACTCATTCTTATTTAAGTATTTTTTCAATTTCCTCAACACTCATGATACTGATTACCTGCTTTCCTCCCGGGGAATAATTCGGGTTTGAACAGGCAAACAAATGGTCCACAAGGTTTCGCATCTCTTCTTGTTCAAGAACCTTGCCATAGGGTATGGCTGAGGCTTTGGCAGCAGCCCTTGCGATCTTATCCTGTGCTTCCAAAAGCAGGTCTCCCTCATAGGACTTGAAGGTTTCAAGCATTTCGTCGATCAGATCTTTAAGAACTGCATTTTTGACAGTAGCGGGAATCCCATTGACAATTATGGCATTGTTTCCTATGTCGCGTATGTCGAAACCCAAACGGTTTACGCTGTCGATAATTCCGATAAAAGTAACATAATCAGCATGATTTAGTTCGATAGTCTCGGGAAAAAGGGTTTGTTGTCCCGCAAAAGCATCCGTAGCAAGCGATTTGAGATTTTCCTCATATAATATTCTCTCGTGAGCTCTTTTTTGGTCGATGATCATAAATCCCGATCTTACGGCGGCCAGGATATAGCGATTTTTAATCTGTAAAAACTTGTTCCCATCGGCCATGTCAGGGTTTACTTTAGTGGGAAACGATTTCTGCGGGTTGGAGAAATCGTTTCGGGCCGATTCGAAAGGATCGACCGACTCGAGATAGGATTCCCTGTCGCGGTAGGGATTTCTTACAGGTCTGTCGTGCTCGCTGTCGAAAGGGTTGAAATTCCTGTTTAGGTTGATTTGCGGTGTCCGTATGAGAGTCTCGTTTCTCAGGACCGGGATATCAATAACTCCCTCGGTATTAAAATCCAGTGAGGGCATCAGGTTGTATTTCCCAATCGATTCCTTCACAACGGCTAGGAGAATCTGCCAGATGGCCACCTCGTCCTCAAATTTTATTTCGGTTTTGGTAGGGTGGATGTTGATGTCGATTTTTTCCGGGTCGGACTCGAAAAAGATAAAATACGAAGGAATGGCGTCGTTGGGAAGGATTTGCTGGTAAGCCTGGGTTACTGCCCGATGAAAATAGGGGTGTTTGATGTAGCGGTTATTCACGAAAAAGAACTGCTCGCCATAGGTTTTCTTGGCAAACTCGGGCTTCCCGATAAATCCGTCGATTTTCACGAGTGTGGTATCGGTAATTACCGGTATAAGGTTTTGATTGAGTGCTTTTCCAAAGATCGCGATAATTCGTTGCCTAAGGGTTGTTTTTGGGAGGTTGTAAATCTGGGAGTTGTTATGGATCAGGGAGAACTCGATTCCCGGATGGGCAAGTGCGATATGGTTGAATTCGGTGATAATATGGCGGAGTTCGGTGCTATTGCTCTTCAGGAATTTTCGCCGGGCCGGGATATTGTAAAACAGGTTCTTTACCGAGAAGTTGCTGCCTTCCTGGCAAGCCACGGGCTCGTTGAGCAGAATCTCAGAGGCGCTGATGCGAATATGGGTTCCGAGCTCGTCTTCTTCCCTTTTGGTTTTAAGGCTAACCTCGGCAATGGCGGCAATGGAAGCCAGAGCTTCGCCACGGAAACCTTTGGTGCGGATAGAGAAAAGGTCGTTGGCGACGCGTATCTTGGAAGTGGCATGCCGCTCCCAGCACAAGCGGGCGTCGGTCTCCGACATACCGAATCCGTTGTCGATAACCTGAACCAATGTTCGCCCGGAATCTTTTACGTTTATGGTTATGTTGTTGGCCCCCGAATCGACCGCGTTTTCAACCAGCTCCTTAACAACCGAAGCGGGCCGTTGAATTACCTCCCCCGCAGCAATCTGATTGGCAACAGCATCCGGTAAAAGTTGTATGATATCGGCCATCTACCGGAATAATAGGAGATACGACACAAACAGCAGGAAAAGTATAATCAGGATCAGACGAGTATTTGACTGTTTTCGGACTGTTTCACCTTTTTTGAAATAGGTTTTCATGGTGCCTCTCTGAATGCCGGGGGTATAGGAACCGGGAGGCTGGGTGCCTGCTTCGGCCCTGAGCTTTCGCATACGTGCTTCGCGTTCCTCCTTTTCAGGATCGTGGTAAAGGGGGAGGTAGGTGAATTTTCGATATTCGGGTAGCTTGAAAAGTCTCGGTAGATTCATGCGCAAAAAATTTATCTGCAAAGTTATGATATTTTTGGAACTACTCCGAAACAAAAAATAATTGTTGGGGTTTTGATAGAATTCCCGCTAAACACTTGAAATATCAGCATTGTCTCAACACCTAAACAATGCCTTCTCATTTAGGTTAAAAGAATCAAAAAGTGTATTTTCGTGAAAATAAATTTTCACATCATGGAGCTCATCAAAAATAGTCTTGACGAATCACTTGCCGTTCTTCAACAGTTTATCGGTAACGAGGGGAATATCCTGGCCATAAAGCGTGCCGGCGATATTATGCTAGATGCCCTCGGGCAGGGTGGACGTGTCATTTCATTCGGAAATGGAGGTTCCATGAGCGACGCTATGCATTTTGCCGAAGAGCTTACGGGGAGGTTTCGGGATGACCGGCCGGCAATCTCAGCCCTGTCGATTTCCGACCCCACCCACATCACCTGTGTGGCAAACGATTACGGATTTGATTCGATTTTTTCGCGATTTCTGGAGGCGAACGGCAGAAAGGGAGACGTAGTCCTTGCCATCAGCACCAGCGGCAATTCCAAAAATGTTATACTGGCCTGCGAAGTTGCAAGAGCAAAAGGAATGAAGGTCGTTGCACTTACAGGCAAAACCGGTGGCAAGTTGGCTGATCTGGCCGACGTGGAAATCCGTGCACCCCATATGGGCTATTCCGATAGGATACAAGAGCTTCATATTAAGGTGATTCATATTTTGATCGAGTATATTGAGAAGGGAGTTGGGAAGGGTGACGAGGTAACGGGGTAACGAGGTGACGGGGTGACGAGGTGACGAGGTGACGGGGTGAGGAGGTAACGGGGTAACGAGGTAACGGGGTAACGAGGTAACGGGGTAACGGGCGCTGCCCTGAGCCTGTCGAAGTGGAAGCTAACTTTCTCTCTCGTTTGAATTCGTAAAAATATTTTATCAAATGATTTTTAACTGGAACAAAGATTAGGTGCTTTGAAAAACAGCGATCTGAACAACGAATGGCGCAAAGTGGCTTCGGCGATCTACCAGAAGCCTGTGGACTCCAAAATTTTTGGCTCGGTGGAGATTGATGTAACCGAGCTTGAGGAATTTGTAAGCCAGAAGCGCAGGGATGGGTTGAAGATCACCCTTACCCATATATTTGTGCTTATTGTGGCTCGGGCACTCAAGTACGAAGTGCCGGAGCTCAACTGCTTTATCCGACGAGGAAATGTTATTGGCCGCGATTATGTTGATGCCATGGTAAGCGTTCTAAATGAGGATAAGCAAATGACCTCCGTGAAAATCGCCAATGCGGAAACTCTCACTTTGGCTGAATTGGCCGCTGTGATGAACGATGCCATTAAAAACACCCGCAGCGGAAACGAAAGCAAGACTATGCGGATGAAAGGCTTTCTGGCATCAATACCCTGGCCCTTTCGTAACTGGATTTTTATACTTATCCGAAAAATCACAATAAGTTGGGGGCTGAGCATCCCTGCTCTGGGTTTGTCGGGCGAGAGTTTCGGATCGTTTGTGATTACCAATATCGGGAGTATTGGTCTCGACATGGGTTATCCCGCTTTGTTCCCCACTTCCAACGTGGCAATTGTTTTTGTGATGGGAGGAGTTTCGAAAAAGCCTGTAGTTGTAAATGATCAAATAGTAGTAAGACGAATTATGTCGCTCGGAGCAGCCCTCGACCATAGGGTGGTTGATGCGGTGCATGGAGGGAAACTTTTCAAATTCATCAGGCAAACAGTGAGAAACCCACAATTGCTCGAAGAAAAACCTTTTTTTTCGAACTTGCAATAAAAAAACATTAAATCAAACGCTGATTTTTTCATTTTCGCGGCATTAATAGGTACATGCAACATCTGTTATCATGCTGATCAAAACCTATGCGAGTTCTGTTCATGGAATAAATGCCGATATCATCACAATTGAGGTTAATATTTCTGCCGGGATCAAATGCAGTATTGTTGGTTTGGCCGACAATGCAGTTAAGGAGAGCCAGCAGAGAATTGAGTCGGCGCTAAAAAACAACGGATTCCACTGGCCGGGGAAGAAGATTGTGGTAAACCTTGCCCCGGCTGACATTAAAAAAGAGGGTTCGGCCTACGATCTTCCAATGGCGATTGGAATACTGGCCGCGTCGGATCAACTAAGCAACAGCATCCTGGAGAAGTTTGTCATTATGGGGGAACTTTCCCTGGATGGCAGTCTTCAGCGCCTGCGCGGTGGACTTCCCATGGCAATCAGAGCCAGAGATGAGGGTTTCAGGGGACTGATCCTGCCGGAAGGAAACGCTATGGAAGCTGCAGTTGTGGATGGGCTGGAAGTGATCGGAGCCCGAACCCTCCTCGACGTTGTTGGGTTTCTAAGGGGAGAGAATAATATTGCCCCATTGGTAATTAATGCCAGGGAGGAGTTCTTTAACAAACTTACCCATTTTGACACCGACTTTTCCGAAGTCAAGGGACAGGAGAATGTGAAACGTGCGCTGGAAATTGCTGCTGCCGGGTCGCATAATCTTCTGATGATTGGCCCGCCCGGAGCAGGCAAGACAATGCTGGCCAAGCGTTTGCCCACGATAATTCCACCGCTGAGCCTCGAAGAAGCGCTCGAAACCACAAAAATCCATTCGGTTGCGGGAAAGATTGGGCGCAATACTTCTTTGATGACACGTAGGCCATTTCGAAGCCCCCATCACACAATTTCGGACGTGGGCCTTGTCGGTGGGGGTAATTTTCCTCAGCCCGGGGAGATTTCTTTGGCTCATAACGGCGTTTTGTTCCTGGATGAATTGCCTGAGTTTAAAAGAAACGTACTTGAGGTGATGCGGCAGCCTCTTGAAGACCGCGTAATTACTGTCTCCCGTGCCCGATTCAGTATCGAGTTCCCAGCCAATTTCACCCTCATTGCAAGTATGAATCCTTGTCCCTGCGGATATTACAACCATCCGGAGAAAGAATGCGTCTGCGGTCCGGGGATGGTGAAAAAGTACCTGGCCAAAATCTCCGGTCCGCTGCTCGACCGTATCGATATCCATATCGAAGTTGTTCCTGTTCCCTTTCGTCAGCTCTCCGAACTTCGCGAGGCAGAGAAAAGCGCAATTATCCGTGAGCGGGTTATCGTTGCCCGGAATATTCAGGAACGAAGGTTTTCGGAATCCGGGGGGATTTATTCAAATGCCCAGATGGGGAGCAGAATGCTTAGAAAGTATTGCCGCATAGACGATGAGGGGCAGGGTTTATTGAAAAACGCCATGGACAAGCTTGGGCTTTCCGCCCGTGCCTACGACCGTATCCTTAAAGTTTCACGCACCATCGCCGACCTTGAACAGTCCGAAAACATCCAAAGTCACCACCTGGCTGAAGCTATTAACTACCGCAACCTCGATCGGGAAGGCTGGGCAGGATAGAATTATTGAGCTGGTTTATTCCGCAATTTCCGGAATTGCCTCTGTCTGTATATTTCATTTGTAATTCCAAAGCTTCTGTATCGGTTTTTTTGCTCTTGGTGGATAATTATTCAAGCTTCATGCTCGGTAGTTTGTAGATTAATAAAAATAAATAAGAATAAAAGATGCGATAGTATAATAATAATTAAATTGCGCTAATTATTTGTGATACCAATACAACAGTTATATGAAAACTATTATCCGCAGCAGAAAGAAGATTTGTGCTTTTCTTTTCCTTTTTGTTTTTTCTATAATGCTTCCGGCCAGCGTTTTTTCGCAATTGTCGGGCATAAAAACCATTAATCCATCGGGGGGCGATTTCGTTAGTTTTACTGCTGCTGTAAATGCGCTGGCTTCTCAGGGTGTTAGTGGTCCTGTGGTTTTCAACGTTGCTGCTGGAACCTATACCGAACAGGTTATCATCCCTGAAATTGTCGGAGTCAGTGCAGTGAATACCGTTACTTTCCAGTCATCTACCACAGATTCCTCTCTAGTTGTTCTTTCCTTCAGTGCTGCACTGGCGGCATCCAATTACACTCTCCTCCTTAACGGTAGCGATTTTATAGTTTTGCGTAAGATCACCATACAAGCTCTGGGCAGCACTTATGGGAGGGCTATTGAAATTGCCGGAACTGCTTCCAGCGTGATTATTGAGAACTGCCGTCTTATCGGTTTCAATTCAACCGGGGGATATTCAGAGCATTCCTTAATCTACAGTTACCGTGTACCATTAGCTAAGCTCACTGTAAGAAACAATCTTTTCTCGGGTAGTAATTATGGTATTTACCTCGAGGGAGTCAATTCAACCACTCTCACACCTGAAACACGAATTTCGGGTAACAACTTTTCCAGTCAGCGCTTATACGGAATGCACCTCGAGAGTCAAAATGCCCCGGTTGTAAGCTCAAATACCATACAGTTGAAATCCGATGCGGGCTATGGCATATATATGCAATATTGTGATAACGCCCTGCTTGTCGAAAAAAACAACATTATCCTCCCCGGTGGGCATTATGGCATCTACCTGTATTTATGCGACGGGAATTCATTGGCTCGTGGACTTGTGGTGAACAACACAGTTGCCATCACTGGCGGCAGCAACGCATCGGGTATTCATTACAATGGCTCAAGCTATCAGAATATCTGGCATAATTCGGTGCAACTAACTGGTGTAACCACCAGTGATTTTGGTGCATTTTATCTTACCGGTGGATCCAACACCGATATCCGGAATAATATTTTTTCCAATGCGGGCGAAAATTATGCCTACAACATTAAAACTCCTTCTGCCATTGAGTTTTCCGACTATAACAATTATTATTCCAACGGGAATTTTTTAGCCTTCTGGGGCAATAAAAGGGAGGATCTAGCCCAGCTGAAAGCTGCTCAGTCGCCTCTTTACGATGCGAATTCCATTTCCTTTAACCCGGTATTTGTTTCTGCAACTGATCTTCACGGGGGATCGTTCAGGATCGACAACAAGGGTACCAACCTGGGAATTACCAAGGATATGGATGGGCAGACCCGAACAGCTTTTGATATTGGGGCCGATGAATTTGCCGGAACCGGCTCTGCTCTTGCTGCCGGAACCTATAGTATTGGTGGAGTATCGCCCTCTTTCGCCAGTTTCGTGCAAGCCGCAGCTGTTTTAAATACCTATGGCATATCCGGGAACGTCACGTTCAATGTGCGCAATGGTACTTATGACGAGCAGTTTACTTTAAGTCCGATTGCTGGCACAGGCCCTTCTGCCCAGGTTATTTTTCAAGCAGAAAGCGGCGATTCTACAAAGGTTGAGCTTTCCTTTAATTCAGGAAATCTAAACAACTATCTTGTGCGCTTTAGCGGGGCCGATTATGTGACCTTCAGAAAACTTAGTCTTACAGCCCTTAATCCGACCTATTCGAGAATATTCCTGTTTGATGGTAGCTCCCATAACAATACAATCACTTCTTCGATCCTGAACGGTCAGCCTTCCGGTTCAACTTACGATGCCCTGATTTACTCCTATGAAAGCAATGCAAACAACCTTACTATTACCTGGAATCTTTTTTCCGCCGGACGTTATGGGGTTTACCACAATCCAAACTCCCTTTCCAAAGCAACAGGTCTGATAGTTCGAAAAAACAATTTTTCCTCTCAGAGGGGCAGTTACCCGAATAGCATTTACCTTCGATATCATATAGCCCCAGACATACAGTCCAACACATTTACAAACACTCTTGCTACAAATTATTACGCTATTAACCTTCAGGATTGCAACGATGATATCAAGGTTATATCCAACAGGGTTAACTCGAATAACTCAGAGGGCGGAATTTTGCTCAATGCCTGTAAATCAATAAGCACAAAACGAGGCTTGGTGGCAAACAATTTCGTTGCCATTAGCGGATCTTCAAATGCTTGGGGCATTTATCTGTATAATTCCGAGTATCAGAATATCTATTATAACTCGGTTCGTATAAGCAGTTCACATCTTTCCAATGGAAGGGCTTTTTACAATGCAGCCAACTCGAATAACATCAACCTGCGTAACAATAATTTTACAAATTTCGGAGATGGTTATGCCTTTTACAGCGAGGGCACAACGGTGAATTTTGCATCCAACTATAATAATCTTTACTCAACGGGCATATACCCTGTTTTTTGGAACGGTACATCTCACAGTTCGTTGTCTTCCTACCAGACAGCTGCCACACTCGATGCTAATTCCTTTTCGGTTAATCCGGTTTATCTTTCCGAGACCGATCTTCATGCGCAAAGTTCGTTTGTGAATAATGCAGGAACTCCTCTTGTTGAGGTTCTTTCCGATATCGACGGACAAAACCGAAATGCAGCAACACCCGACATCGGTGCCGATGAGTTCATTCCTACCTTGTTGCCTCTGTCTGCAGGTACATATACCATTGGTGGTGTATCACCCAGCTATCCGAACTTTACTGCAGCAGTCAGCGACCTTAACAACCGTGGGGTATCCGGCCCTGTGGTTTTCAATGTGCGCAACGGGATCTATAATGAACAAATCTCCTTGTATGAAATTAACGGTGCCTCATTGGTTAACAACATCCTTTTCCAGTCAGAGTCGGGCGATTCCAGCAAAGTAGAACTTACTTTCTCGGCAAACATTAACAATTCGCATATTGTGCAACTCTCAGGCACTGATTACATAAGTTTCCGCAAACTAACATTTACAACTTTGAACCCCACTTATTCCAAGATTTTTAATTTGAGGGGAGGCATCCGAAAACTAAGCATTCAGAACAGTGTGCTCAATAGTAACGGCTCCACCGGAGCTGAATATTACACTTCGGCTATCTATTCTGAAAATGCTACCTTCACTGATCTTCTTATCGAAAACTCCATTCTAAATGGAGGTAGATCGGGGATATGGATGGAAAGTCCACTGGCTGCTCAGAGTGTCGGAACCCGGATTCTCAGCAACCGCTTTACCGGACAAAATTACGACGGTCTTTACCTGAAGTACCACGAGGCAGCGAAAATTGAGAGAAACAACATTGTCAATACAACCGCTTATGTCTATTTCAATGGAATTTACCTTTCCTATTGCAACAACGATATCCTGATAAACCGAAATTCAGTCACAGCACCTTCAGGACGTTATGGGATTTTTCTGCAATATTGTTCGGGAAACATCTCCAAAACCGGTTTGATTTCGAACAACATAGTAGAGACAGGAGGCACTGGAGGTTCAATAGCTATAATTCTTGAGAACAGCAATTATCAAAGGGTATATTTCAATTCTTCGAATGTAACAAGCACCGATGTTAACGGCGGTTCAGGATTCACTGTAACCGCAGGTTCAAATATCGATATTCGCAATAACAGTTTTGCGAACTTTGGAGGAGGCTGGGCATACACAACGAATTCTGTTACTGCAATCACCGGTTCCGATTATAATAATCTTTTCACCACCGGCAACTTTTTAGCCAACTATAACGCCCCAAGTCGTGATCTTGCTAGTTTCAAAGCTCTAAGCGGAAAAGAGGCCAATTCAATCTCAGTAAACCCGGTATACACAGCCCTTATCCGAACCACAAGTTCGTACCTTAACAATAAGGGCTCTGCTGTTGGGGTGGTTACAACTGATATTGATGGCGAGTCCCGAAGTGTTGCTACACCCGACATCGGTGCGGATGAGTTTGTGCCCAGTCAGTTACCTTTTGCCGGAACTTTTACAATTGGTGGTACTTCACCCGACTTTGTCTCTTTCAGCGCTGCAGCAACAGCTCTTAACGAAAGGGGAATTTCCGGGCCGGTAACCTTCAATGTAAGGAACGGAGTTTACACCGATCAACTGGATCTCATGGAAATAAGTGGAGCAAGCGCCATAAACAAGATTGTTTTCCAATCTGAGTCGGACGATTCCACTAAAGTTACCCTGAACTTCAATTCCGGGTCAGCATCTACCAATTTTGTTGTCAGGTTGATTGGAACCGACTTTCTGACTCTCCGAAAACTCACCATCGCAGGAACCAATCCCGTTTATAGTAATCTTATAACATTAGTCGGGAATGTAAGTCAGGTAAATATCCTGAACAATGTTCTAAGCTCAAATATAAATGCATCTTCCACTGCTATTTCCTCCCCCGATGGGAATGTCCTTAATGCCATCGCTATAAAGAATAACAATTTCCTTAGTGGGAGCGTAGGTATTTTTCTCGACGGAAACAATTCTACGCAATCTCCGGGTTTGGAAATAAGTGGGAATAAATTCAATAATCAGAGGAGTTATGGTATACGTCTCGATGCTTTCGAAAGTCCACAAGTGAAGGCAAACGACTTGTACAGTAACATCTACGGTTACGAAGGGATTTACCTCTATAATTGCAATACCAAACCCGATGTTTCCGGAAATCGAATTTTCACAGAAAACCTTTCGACGGGAATAACCCTTTACTATTGCTACGGTACCCTTGTTAATCAGGGGATTGTTTCCAATAATTTTGTATCGATCGCAGGCAGCTCTTCCGCAACTGGTATTCAGATTAACACAAGCCAATACCTTAACGTAGTTTATAATTCAGTTAGCATTACATCCACATACAATGCACCAGCTTATAAATCTGCTTTTTACCTTTCAGGTGGTGACAATGTTTTTGTCAGGAACAACATTTTCTCCTGCTCAAACGGAGGCTATGCCTATAATGTAAACACTCCTGCTGCAATTGACGGCTCAGATTTCAACAACTTGTATTCAACTTCAGACCTGGCAGTTTGGGGAGGTGTGAGATCCAACCTTGCCGCTCTTCGAACAGCTAACGCTATGGATGCCAAATCACTTTCTGTAAACCCCGAATTTGCTTCTGTAAGCGATTTGCAAGTGAAGCAAGCTCTCTTGCACAAAGCGGCAACTCCTTTGGCTATTGTGACAACGGATATCTTCGGAAACCTGCGTGATGCAATCAAGCCTGATATTGGGGCAACCGAGTTTTCCTGTGTTACGCCGGTGATAGACTTCTTTGCATCCTCGTCGTGTTTTGGCGACAGCACTGAATTTTCCTACAATATTACCAAGGTTGCTTATGGTTCAAATTTCAGCTTTGACTTCGACAACGACTTTAATCCGGACGAAACTTTTAGTTCTCCCAATGGGATTATTAAGCATCTTTTTGCCACGTCCAGCCCAAAAACGGTAAACCTACTAGTTTCTCAGCTTGCCGGTTGTAACAACTCTATTGCCAAAACTATTTCTGTGGAGCCCTCGCCGGTTTTGGATGTGATTACAGAAGGTGCATATTGTGGCAACGATAACGGTTCAGCGTCAGTTAATGTGTCAGGCAGCAGTGGACCTTTCAGCTACCACTGGTCAAACGGAAGCGATGACACCAATGTTATTGGCCTTGCCAAAGGAAGCTATTCTGTTACCGTAAAAAATAGTGATAATTGCATCAGCACAACAACTTTTGAGATAGGTGACAAGATCATTGTTTCAGCCAGCGAACTGAGTCCATCAACCTGCGGTCAGTCTGATGGTAGTGCAGTAGCAACCGCAACAGGTGGATCTGGTCCGTATAGTTATGTGTGGTCAAATGGGGAAAGTCTTGCAACTGCAGTGAATTTGCCATCAGGTGCTAATTATATAACGGTTACAGATGGAACAGGATGTTCCACTGTAGGGTCGGTTAACATCAGCACTGATGCTTCAGGACCCAAGATTGCTCTCAAAACGGTTACCCACAATATCTGCTACGGTGAAAAGATGGGGGTTTTGGATATTACTCTAACCGGAGGAACAACACCCTACAGTATTCAGTGGTCGAACGGGGAGATTACAGAAGACTTGTCAAATCTAGGATCGGGTATATATGATATTTTGGTAACGGACAATACAGGATGTTTGGCAACGGCAACTTTTGGGATTGAACAGCCAGTTTTCCTCAATGTCTCGACTGTCGTAGAGGATGCCAGTTGCAGTGGTTCTGATGGAAAAGCAGTTGCCTTGGCTGGTGGTGGCGCAAAGCCTTACTTTTATCAGTGGTCGAATGGTAACACGGGACCTGTTGCTCAGAATCTCTCTGCAGGGATTTATACCCTCACCCTTACCGACAATAAAAACTGCTCTATTGTAACCCCGGTAATTGTAAATAACTCAGGAGGCCCCAAAGTTTCCTTGAATAGTCTAACAGGAGTTAATTGCAACAATGAATCTACCGGTTCAATTGACATTCAGATCAGCGGTGGCACTCCCCTGTATTCCTATTCATGGTTACCCGGAGGTCAAACCTCGCAGGACATCACCGGACTTAATGAAGGCAGTTATGAAGTAAGTGTTACAGATAATGCCGGATGCATAGGGGTAAGCAGCTTTGTGATTGGAGAAGAATCCCCGGCAACCAACCCGATTTGTCTTGTAACTGTCGACAGTATTTCAGGGAAGAACCTTGTTGTTTGGGAAAAACTGAATCAGGCAGATGCGGCCTTCTACAACATCTACCGGGAAAGCTCCTCCAAAGGTTTATTTCAGCTGATTGCCACCCGGCCAGCTGAAGAAATTTCAGAGTTTACTGATGAGATTGCAGATCCATCGCTCAGATCGTGGCGATATAAAATATCCGTGGTGGACGATTGTGGTAATGAATCCGATTTGAGCGAGTCGCATAAAACGATTCACCTTACACAGAATATAGGGCTTAATGGCAGGGTAAATTTGATCTGGGATAAGTACGAGGGATTTACAGCCAACAGTTACAAAATTCTGCGCTACTCAAAAGAGGAGGGTTGGATAACTCTTGGCAGAATTCCTGGCGACCTGTCCTCATTTACCGATGACAAGGCTTTGCTGGAAGAAGAGTTATTCTATGAAATCGAAGTTGAAAATCCCAGCGGAGGCTGCTCCACCCTAAAAGCCAGCACCCACAACACTTCGAGATCGAACCGTCAGAGCACCACAGTAAAGAATACTACGGGCATTTCGGTAAATGAGAGTCTGAAATCCCTTACGATTTATCCCAATCCGGCAAAAACGGAGGTCACCCTCGAGCTGAATCAGAAAAACCTGCAAAAGCTTGCAGTGGAACTAATTGATGCAAAAGGGCAAGTCTTGAGGAACTACCAGTACCCGGCCAGCTCCGACGAGTTCCGCACCACCATTGATATAAGTGGTATCAGCGAGGGTGTATATGTTTTGAGGATAAGCAGCGACACTAATATCAGCTTCAGGAAACTAATTATACAGCCATAACCTCATGTAGATATATTGATTGGGTTGGTGTTTATGCAAAGGGTAATTTGTTGGATTTGCATGTCTGGATATACCTGGCATCATTAACCACAATGATGGTTCTGAAAGTTACTTGATTCGGGTTCAGTCCATTCGGGGTTAAGGTTTCTGTGCTCAATTCATTCCTAATTCTCTGATGCCCATTGCAGGCGTTTTAGGAGGAGGTATGGTGTTATTTTAATTGGCAGCGAAGGGCTTTTATTTTAAAACATTTTAAGGGAACCAGGCATTGCTGACCTTCCGGATAGGATGGTTCACGATGCATCCAAAATAATATCCAGTGGTTGTTTTTCAATCAGATTTCATCATTGCATTTTAACGATTGTGTGAATGATATAAGTTAATCTCCAAATTTTGTAATGCTTTCCCTTTATAACGGGCGCAACTTTGCCGGGTGAAAATGCTTTCACATTTAAATCCATAAAAATGAAGCCTAATAAAGTATTAGCAAGCATTGCAATTGCACTTGCTGTTTTATTTACGGGGTGTAAAGAAGACGATTTCGAGGAAGTCGACGGAATTTGCCCTATCGTTGTAACTACTGATCCTGCCAATCTTGCTACGTTTGTTTCTTTTAACCAGATAATATCTGCTACTTTTAATGCGAACATGGATCCGGTAACCTTTACTCCGGAATCTTTTAGCTTACAAAGTGCAAAAAAACTTATCAGCAGCAAGCCTGGGTACCTTGTCCTATAATGCTGCCAGTAAAACAATGAGGTTTGTTCCTTCATCACCACTCGCCGACAAGACAACTTAAACTGCAACCATTAAATCTACAGTTAAGGATTTAAGTGGAATTGGGTTACCAGGCAACTATGTATGGACTTTTAAAACAGGTGAAATAGTAAGTCAGAAAGTTATATTAACCGACCCGTTAAATCTGGCAACCAGGGTAGTGTTTGACAAAACTGTTTCAGCAACCTTCAGTGAATCCATGAACAGTGCAAGTCATACAGCAACAAGCTTTACACTTCACGAAGGTGCAAACCTGATCGATGGTCTCGTTTCGTATTCAGGTACATCAGCTTTGTTTATTCCTACAGCAGATCTTTCTGATAATACGCTCTATACGGCTACTATTACAACCGGAGCAGAAAGTATTACTGGCAACAATCTTAAGGCAAATTATGTATTGACCTTTTCAACAATGAGCGCCGCCCCACTAATAATACTTACCGATCCACTGCAACTAGCTATAGATGTGGCTCTTGATAAAACGGTTACGGCAACTTTCAGCGAACCTATGAATGGAACTACAATCACAGCCAGCAGTTTTACAATAAGCGAAGGATCGAATCCTGTTGCAGGTGTTGTTTCCTATTTTGGAACCGCAGCATCATTTAATCCGGATTCTGACTTCCCGGAAGGTACCGTGTTCACAGCCAGAATTTCAACAGATGTTATAAGTGCCTCAGGCACCGTTTGCACAGCTACGTTTCTTTTAATGCCGAGGGAGCTGAAAAAGCTTTTACTTCATGGTCGTTAGAGCTTAAAGATGAGAAGGCAACAGTACAAAGCTTTGGCCCTTATACTAAAGAAAGTGTTGCTATTCCCGGAAAAACTATATTGGGGAGCAGTCCATCGGGCAACTATGCGGCAACTATGATTGGGAAGACAAAAAGCGGAAAAACTGTAAAACAGGAGGCTCCTGTTCATATGGTTCTATGGACTCCGGCCGAAAGAGAAGAAGGCCTGAGATACAGTGTTATTTATGAGTTCAACAATTCTGATGCTATCGCGGTTTATGAAAAGTATCTGACTGAGGTGGTTGCGCCAAAGATTCCCAAAGACGGCACCGTTATTTTACATGGACATACCGATGTTATTGGAGATGAGGCGCACAACCAGGAATTGTCACTAGCCAGGGCTAATGATGTCAAGTCTATTCTGGAAAAGGCACTTGCAAAAGCCGGCAGAACCGATGTTGTGTTTGAAGTTTACGGATTTGGCGAGGATGAGAGCCTTTCTCCCTTTAATAATGAGTATCCGGAAGAACGCTTTTACAACCGAAGTGTTGTGATTGATCTGCTTCCCCAGAAAATCTAAGAACTAAAACATTCTAGTATAAAGGCCTCATGTCGAGGCCTTTTTTTTTTAGTAAACGAAGGCATTGGCGTTCCTTAAATACAGAAATTCTATTTTTGTCTTACCGGATAACAATGAAATTGCAGTGAGAATTCGAAAGTCAGCAAATAGGGGCGAAGCACATCAATTATCACAAAAAACCAATAGGTTTAAATGATTCAATACATTCAACCCAACAACACTAATGCTGAATTGCATGAATGGATTTGCGCAATGGGCATTTTTTTTTGTATATTTCCGTATTTAATTTCCGTTGAATCCAATGTTTTGAGTTTTGAAAATCTATATTCAAAATATGGTTTGTATCCGTTGCAAAATGGTTGTTAAATCGGAGTTTGAAAAACTTGGTTTGCATTATGTCAATGTTGAATTGGGTGAGGCAACTATTAAAGAGGATATCACACCGCAACAATTGAAACTTCTCAGCAAGAATCTCAAAAAGACGGGATTGCTTCTAATGGATGATAAAAAAAGCATTCTGGTTGAAAAAATAAAACTGATTATTATCGAGTTGGTTCACTATACTGAAGATCAGATCAAAGTAAATCTTTCCGATTTTATCAGCGAGAAACTTAATTTTGATTATAGCTATTTGTCCAATTTGTTTACTGAAGTCAAAGGAACCACCATTGAAAATTATTACCTGGCTCACAAGATCGAAAGAGTAAAAGAACTTATCGTTTATGATGAGCTTAACCTTTCTGAAATTGCATATAAAATGCATTACAGCAGTGTAGCGCATCTTTCCAACCAGTTCAAGAAAATTACAGGGCTTACACCATCCCATTTCAAAAATCTGAAGCACAAAAGACGCAGATCATTGGGCGAGCTCTGAATTGTGTAAATCTTTCCGGCAATTGTGTAACATTTTCTTTTCCGAAACACTGCAACTTTGTCTGGTACAGTTTTTCTGAAGGTCTCCAGCATGAAGTACGGATGATCAATGTCTGGTAATTATGGTCAGATCTTAAATATTTCAAGATTAGAAGCATGGAAAGCAAAGACGTTGAAAAAGGGAAAGCGCATATTATTGTTGAGATCATTGAATATGTTCCAAATTCGGTGGTAATAAAATCGATTATTAAGAAATCAACCGGAAATATAACAGCAGTTTCTTTTGATATTGGGGAAGCCCTGACTGAAAAAATAATTCCTTTCGACACTTTTGTTCAGATTATCGATGGAAAGGCAGAGATATTAATAGATGGGATTTCCAGAATTCTCGAAACAGGCGAAGCAATAATTATTCCGGCACACTCTTCAAATATTGTTAAGGCTAACGAACGTTTCAAAATGATCTCAACTATAATTAAAAGTGGTTACGAATAAAACCGTGTTAATAAGCCAGAGGTTCAAGACAAATGTGTGAATTATGTAACTGTTTGCTGTAATTACGTAATGATTCAAATGCGCAATGTATGCATCTTTGCATTGCAACTATTTGTATATCATTCAAATCTACAGCAATGAAGAATATTACTGAATTAAAAGGAAACTGGAACGAAATTAAAGGAAAGCTAAAACAAAAGTTTGCAATGCTTACCGATAGCGATCTGTTATTTACCGAGGGAAAAGAAGAAGAAATGTATGGCCGACTTCAGACACGCTTAGGGAAAACGAAGGAAGAGATTCATAAGCTTATCAATGCGTTGTAGGTTGGGGTGGAAAAGGGGGTGACGAGGTGTCGAGGTGACGAGGCGAAGGGCGCAAGCATAACAGCAAATGTCGGATCGCGAATAACAGCCAAACATTCTAACAACAATATTCATGAAAAAAGCAGGGATTGTAATTATCGTAATCGGTGTAGTTTTAACCATCTTTACAGCATTTACTTTTTTCACGAGGGAGAAAGTCGTTGATATCGGAAAACTTGAAATTACAGCCAACAAACCACATCATTTCACATGGTCTCCCCTTATTGGAATCGGAGTTATAGGTATAGGGGGAATTATGTTATTGCTGCCGGGTAAAAAATAATCGATTCGTGAAAATCTACATTAAATACATGGTCAGCAATCGGTGTAAAATGCTGGTGAAGGAAGAGTTGAAAAATCTCGGTCTTCACTTTGTTCTTGTTGATATGGGCGTAGCCGAGGTAATGGAAAATATTACTGATGTGCAGCGTGAAGAGCTCAAAGCTGCATTGTTGAGATCCGGCCTTGAGCTTATGGATGATAAAAGAGCAGTCCTTATCGAGAAAATAAAAAATGTGATTATTGAAATGATTCATTATACCGATGAAGTCCCTAAAATTAATTTTTCAGATTACCTGAGTGAAAAATTGGAGTACGATTACACCTACCTCGCAAACCTCTTTTCTGAAGTTCAGGGAACAACCATTGAGAGATTCATTATTTCGCACAAAATAGAGCGGGTTAAAGAGCTGATTATTTATGATGAAATGAATTTAACTGAAATCGCATGGAAAATGCATTATAGCAGTGTTGCTCATTTGTCCAATCAGTTTAAAAAGCACACCGGACTTACCCCTTCCCATTTTAGAAATTTAAAGAACAAAAGGCGCATTCCGATAGAAGAAATTGGCATTACAGAGAAAGCCGATACAACCGATAATTTTTAGGAGGCTTATAAAAATGGAACGTACCAAAACCCATGGATCGCAATATGCCAGCAGTCTTATTGAAGCAAGTCTTGACCCGTTGGTAACAATAAATACCGAGGGAGAAATTACGGACATGAACCGGGCAAAAATTCTTATAACCGGAATGGAACGCAACGAGCTCCTGGGCACAAGTTTTTTCAGCTATTTCACCGAACCGAAGAAAGCACAACAGCTATATTTGGAGGTGTTTTCCAACGGAGTATTTTCGAGTACTCCTTTGACCATCCGACACAAAAATGGCAGTTTGACAGATGTGTTGTTCAATGGGTCGATTTACAAGGATGGCAAAGGAAATGTTGTTGGAGCAGTGCTGGTGGCACGCGATACATCTGAACAAAAATGGGCAATAGAATTACGTGCGGCAAACAAGAAACTTGCTTTTCAAAATGATGAGAAGGAAAAAAGGGCTCAGGAACTGATCATTGCAAATAAGGAACTCGTATTTCAAAACCAGGAGAAAGAAAAAAGAGCTGCTGAATTAATCATTGCAAATAAAGAACTTGCCTTTCAAAATAAGGAAAAGGAAAAGCGGGCTTCCGAGCTAAGTATCGCAAACAAAGAGCTCGCATTTCAGAATAATGAAAAGGGAAAAAGAGCGGGGGAATTGATCATTGCAAACAAGGAGCTTGTATTCCAAAATTCCGAAAAGAAAAAGCGGGCTGATGAACTAATCATTGCTGATAGGGAGCTTGACTTTCAGAACAAAGAAAAAGACAAGCAGGAAAAAGCAAATAGCGAACTCAGGGCATACAGTAATTCGGCAAATCTCGCTTCTCAGTATTCACTCAGTCTTATTGAAGCCAGTCGCGATCCACTTATAACAATCAGTCCCGAGGGAAAGATTACAGATATGAATGAAGCTCTGGCGAAAATTACAGGGATATCCAGGGAGAAACTTACCGGCACAGACTTTTTCGAATACTTTACCGAGCCAAAAATGGCCAGAAAAGTGTATAAAAAAGTTTTTGCCAAGGGATCTGTGGCCGACTCTCCGCTTACGCTTCGTCATAAAAACGGTAAGCTTACCGATGTTTTGTTTAACGGATCGGTTTATAAGGACGACCGCGGCAATGTTATGGGTGTAGTGATAGTTGCAAGAGATGTAACGGCTCAAAAGGTCGCTTCGCACTATGCAAGGAGCCTTATTGAAGCAAGTCTTGACCCCCTTTTTACTATTAGTCCTGCAGGCAAAATCACCGACATGAATAATGCCTCTGTGAAAATCACGGGCGCGCCACGCGAAAAATTAATAGGCTCAAACTTCTTCGACTATTTTACCAACTCCAATAAGGCAAGAAAGGTTTACAAGGAGGTCTTTGCCAAGGGTTTTGTTACTAATTATCCGCTAACGATCAAAGACCATAAATTAACTGATGTTCTTTTCAATGGATCGGTTTATAAAGATGAACAGGGCAATGTGCTTGGCGCTGTTGTAGTTGCAAGGGACATTACCGAACAGAAAAGAGTGGCCAATGAACTTACAGAGGCCATTGTTTTTGCTGAACTGGCGACAGGACTGGCAGAGGATGCGAAGAGGAAAGCCGAAAAGGCTACCCAAATTGCAGAAAATGCAGTGAAGGCCAAACAGCAGTTCCTTTCCAATATGAGCCACGAGATCCGCACACCGATGAACGCTATTATCGGGTTCACAAAAGTGGTTCTGAAAACAGACTTGTCAGCCAAACAAAGAGAATACCTGACAGCAATAAAAATGAGTGGGGATTCACTGATCGTGCTTATCAACGACATACTCGACCTGGCAAAAGTTGATGCAGGAAAAATGACCTTTGAAAAAGTCCCTTTCAAAATGGCCTTGTCCATTTCGGCAATGATTCATTTATTTGAAACAAAAATTCAGGAGAAAAATTTAAAGCTTTTTAAGGAATATGATTCAAAGATTCCTGAAGTATTGGTTGGTGACCCTGTTCGTTTGCACCAGATAATTTTAAACCTTGTAAGCAACGCAGTAAAATTCACCAATAAGGGAAATATTACTGTAAGTGTTCGCTTGCTAAGTGAGGATAGCGAGAAAGTAATTATTGAATTTTCTGTGAAGGACACCGGGATTGGTATCGCAGAGAATAAAATCGATAAGATATTTGAAAATTTCCAACAGGCATCAAGCGCCACTGCCAGGTTATACGGGGGTACTGGATTAGGCCTGGCCATTGTTAAGCAGTTGGTAGTACCGCAAGGCGGCACTATCTCTGTATCGAGCAAAATCGACAGGGGATCCGTGTTCAGTTTTGTACTTCCATTCTTAAAAACAAAAGCAGAAGCAGAGGAAGAACCCGGCGTTGAGGAACCGGATATGGAACCAAAAGATATCAAGGTGCTGGTGGTTGAAGACATTGCTCTAAATCAACTGTTAATGAGAACGTTACTTGATGATTTCGGATTTGAATGCGACATTGCAGCCAATGGGAAAATTGCGATCGATAAGCTTCAGTCAGCCCATTATGATATTGTGTTAATGGATTTACAGATGCCGGAAATGAACGGGTTTGAAGCAACGGAATATATCCGGAACAAGCTTTACTCAAAAATTCCGATAATTGCTCTTACAGCGGATGTGACAACAGTTGATCTGGCCAAGTGCAGAGCTGTAGGAATGAACGATTATATTGCAAAGCCTGTGGATGAGCGATTGTTATACAGCAAAATTAACGAGTTGGTTAAGAAAAAACTCCTCCTTGCAAAAGCTAAAGATGATAATATCCTTACAGTCAAGCAGGTTAAATGCACTGATATGGGTTATCTGATGAGCCGAACAAAATCCAATCCGGAATTAATGATGCAGATGATTACGCTTTACCTGGAGCAAACACCGCCTTTAATCAGCTCTATGAAAAAAGCTTTACGCGATAAGGATTGGGTGCTATTGCATGCAAGCGTGCATAAAATGATTCCTTCCTTTGCAATTGTGGGTATTAATCCAGACTTTGAAACCCTTGCAAGAAAAGTCAAGGATTATGCCGGGACTCAGTTAATGATTGAAGATGTTTCCGAAATTGTTCTTCAGATTGAAAAAGTCTGTGTTCAGGCATGTGTTGAGTTGCAAGAAGAGTTCAATAATATTAAAAAAAAGCAAAATGGTTCAGGAAAATAAAATTAAGCTTTTTCTGGTTGATGACGATGAGTTGTATCTGAAGCTTCTGGAAATTGAACTTCTGGAAAATGCGGATTTGGTAATCGAAACTTACACAACGGGTGAGAATTGTATCCGTAACCTGGACCACAATCCTGACCTTGTCGTCCTTGATTATCATCTCGATGGCGTTGAAAAAACTGCTATGAACGGTATTGAAGTATTGGATAAAATTAAGGCTTTCAACCTGAAGATCCCGGTTATTATGCTTTCAAGTCAGGATAAAATTGATGTGGCGGTCAATTGCATGCATCACAAAGCCTCAGAATATATCGTTAAAAGCGAAACTGCTTTTATACGTCTCCAACAATCCATGTCAAATATTTTTCATACTCAGAAAATAGAAAAGACATTAAGCTGGTATATGGAAAAGATGTAAGCATATATCAATTAAGCGTTTTAGTAAGGATTTCCCACCCTGCTGTTTTTTGGCGTAAGCTAAAAATACAGCAGGGTTTTTTCAATGTGGGAATGATGTAACACTTTCCCATAGTTGTGTAATGCTTTGCGCTTTAAACAGGTACACCTTTGTGGTATTAATTATCACTAAATATTTATCCCCGTGAGAAAGATTTTTTTTTACCTGACTCTTATAGTTTTTCTAGTTGGATTTGTAGTTGTTGGCTGCCAGTCGAAAGACAAAAAAGTAGAGAGTGCCGAAAGCAAACTTCAAAATGCAGAGTTGAATTACCGTAAAGCTTTAAAGAATTTTGAGGAAACAAAGAAGGATTCATTAAGTGATTTTGAACTTTTCAAAAACGATGTGGAAAGAAGTATTCTGGCGTATGAAATAAGTATCGCTAAATACAAAAAAGAAAACGAAAATGGGAGAACTCTGAACAAGGTGGAAAATCAAGCGAAGATGGCAGAGCTGGAGCAAAAAGTAGAAGTTCTTAAAGAGAAGTTGGTTAACTATAAAGACGATGAACATGACAAATGGGACATGTTCAGATCTGAATTTGTTCGTGACATGGAAGAACTTGGCAAAGCCTTAAGGGATTTTACAATTAAAAACAATTTCTAAATCAGCTATATCAATTTTATTAATCAATTAAATCTAAAAACATGGGAAATCTACTTTATGTCATCGCG
>JAIFNN010000055.1 GCA_020047715.1 Bacteroidota bacterium
CCCTTGAGATAGAGAATCCCGTTGGAAAGGCTGTTTTTATTCTGCCTAAGGATTTTTCCTTTTACCCAGGCATAGAATTGAGGGAATGCAGTTACCGCGCGACTCACCACGAAATCGAATTTCTCATCGATTTCCTCAGCCCGGGAATTGTTTGCGGTAACATTCTGCAGACCTATTGCCTCAGCGATATCTGCGACTACCTTGATTTTTTTAGCAATGGAATCGTTCAGCACAAAATGCGAACCGGGAAACATAATGGCCAGCGGAATCCCGGGAAATCCTCCCCCGGTGCCCACATCGAGAATCTTTGTACCGGGTTTGAAACCGATAAATTTTGCGATAGCTAAGGAATGAAGGATATGGCGTTCGTACAGACCTTCAATGTCTTTGCGGGATATCAGATTTATTTTTTCATTCCAGTCGCGGTAAAGCGCATCGAGCAGGGTGAACTGCCGAATTTGCTCCGGGGACAGGTCCGGGAAGTATTTGCTGACAAGTTCCATGGAAAGCCTTAAGTTGTTGGGATCCATTTTAAATTTTACCCTCGGTGTTTTTGAGGATATTGTAAAGTAACTCTCTGGCCCTAAAGAGCTGGGCTTTAACGGTTCCAATGGGTAATTCGAGTTCCTGTGAGATTTCCTCGTAAGAGAATTCGCTGAAGTATCTAAGCTCGACGAGTCTACGGTACCGGGGCTTTAGCTTGTTAACCACGTCGCGCATGAGCTTGATCTTTTGCTGGTTGATCATGTGCGCCTCGGGGTCGAGTGTATCGGATTGGATGTTTGCCGATGGGGCAGACGAATCGTTATCGTGAATATTCTGGTCGAGCGAAACAACATTTCCTCTTCTCTTGCGGATGAAATCGATGCAGTTATTGGTAGCAATTTTGAAAAGCCAGGTGCTGAAGGCGAAATTAGGAGCGTACTGGTTAATGTTTTTAAATGCTTTCCCAAAGGCTTCAATGGTAAGGTCCTCCGCATCGCTGGAGTTATTTACCATTTTAAGAAGCATGTAGAAAATTGCGTCGCGGTATCGACCCATAAGTTCTGCATAGGCCTTCTGATCGCCTCGTTTTGCGAGTTCAACCAGTTTAAAGTCGTGTTGCGCCTTCTCAGAAAGGTTAGGGTTTAATTCCATCTTCTGCGTTTTCTTTCGGTTAAGTTTCTGAAATGCAGGAAACTATAAAACAAAGGAATAATCGGTTCAATAACGAGCGAAGGTAAAAATAAAATACTTTCATTCAACCGGGTGAAGACAATTTTATAAATAATTCCTTTAATCAGAAGTAAAACTCCAAAGACAATCAGCACATATTCGGGGAAGGGATAGGTGAAAAGCAGGAGAACAAAACTGGCCAGGAAGGCTACCCGGCTAAGGTTTTCAATAATAAGTCGGAATTTCGTTTTTGAAGAGTAACGAGGACCAGTGGTGAGGTGCCTCTTTTTCTGATTGTACCAGTTTTTAAATGTTTTTTCAGCATCCGACCAGGTAAAGCTCTCCGGGTGCATTTCAACAGCTACATTTGATTCGTTGGCGGTTTCGTTAACAAAAAGATCGTCGTCTCCCGAATACAGGTTGGAGTGCGATGCAAATCCCTTGTTACTGAAGAAAACCGATTTGCGGTATGCGAGATTTCTTCCAACCCCCATGTATGCTTTGCCAACGGTTGCCATCCCAAAATACTGCATAGCAGTGAATACTGTTTCAAAACGAATAATCAGGTTTAACAAGCCTTTTTCTTTTTTATATCCCCCGTAACCCAAAACGAGATCTGTGTTAGCTGTAAAATTGCGCTGCATTCGGGAAAGCCAGTTTCGCCCATCCGGAACGCAGTCGGCATCGGTAAGCAGAAGCCATTCGTTTGCAGAAGCTTTAATGCCAAGGGTGAGGGCGAGCTTTTTACCATGGGTAAACATGGGATCGTTTCGCACTTCCGAGACGCGCAAATGAGGGTATTGGCCTGCAAGTCGCTTAAGAACGTCGTTTGTTTCGTCTTCTGAGCGATCGTTTACTACAATGACCTCAAAATCGGGATAATCCTGCTCGAGCACCAAAGGAAGGTTTTTTTCGAGATTGGCGGATTCATTTCTTGCACAAATAATAATGCTTACCGGTTCGGTGGTGTTTTCGGCCTTGTTGAGGATGGACAGCTTCTTGTAAAAGGCTTTTCTGTAGTACCTTAGGTAATAGTAAACCTGAATTGCAAAGGTCAGGAGGAACAAGGCTAAAACAATCAAAACTCCAATACTCAGATCCGAAATATATTTTTCCAATTTTACTTTTATTTGAACAGGCAATTTTAGGAAAGATTTTGCTATGAACCAAAAGGAGTTTTCTACAGAACAGCAATTTTATGCACATAATATTATCTTTGCTGCAGATTAAAGGAATATGACTTTCAAGATTTTATTTAAAGATCCACTTTCAAAGGCAAGGGCGGGAGAGATTACTACGGATCATGGAACCTATAACACTCCGATTTTCATGCCTGTGGGTACCGCGGGTACTGTAAAGGGTGTACATCAGCGTGAGCTCGCGGACGATATCAAGGCTCCTGTAATTTTAGGGAATACCTATCATCTGTATCTCAGGCCGGGGATTGAGATTCTGCGGGCAGCCGGGGGACTTCATAAGTTTATTAACTGGAACGGGGCTATTCTCACCGATAGCGGGGGATATCAGGTTTTTTCACTCTCTGCCAATCGGAAACTCAAGGAGGAGGGAGCGTTTTTCAGCTCGCACATTGATGGATCAAAGCATACCTTTACTCCCGAAAGCATTGTTGATACCCAAAGAATTATAGGGGCAGACATTATGATGGCTTTGGATGAGTGCACTCCTTTTCCCTGTGATTACGAGTATGCCAAAAACTCGCTAGGCCTTACGCACCGATGGCTCGAAAGAGGGGTGAAGCATTATAAAGAAACCGATCCATTATACGGTCATCATCAATCGTATTTTCCTATTGTTCAGGGCAGCGTTTATAAAGATCTGAGGATCCAGTCGGCCGAAAAAATCGCATCCTTCGGCATGGAGGGCAATGCTATTGGTGGTTTATCGGTGGGAGAGCCCGCAGAAGACATGTATGCTATGACTGACGTGGTAACCGACATTTTGCCTTACGATAAACCCCGCTATCTCATGGGAGTGGGAACACCGGTTAACATTCTTGAATCGATTGCCCTTGGAGTGGATATGTTTGATTGTGTAATGCCTACCCGCAATGGACGCAACGGGATGCTGTTTACCAGTGAAGGTATAATTAACATCAGGAACCTGAGATGGAAGGACGATTTTGGTCCCCTGGATATAAATGGTACGAGTTATGTGGACCGATATTATTCAAAAGCATATTTGAGGCACCTGATAATTTCAAATGAGATTCTTGGGGCGCAGATTGCGAGTATTCATAATCTGGCTTTTTATCTGTTTCTTGTAAGGGAAGCATTTGAAAAGATCAGAACCGGAGAATTTACAGCATGGAAAACAACAATGACAAAAAAATTAGCCACAAGATTATAAATGCTCTTGGGCTGAAAATCATTGATCTCTATATTATTCGGAAGTTCCTTGGAACTTTTGTGTATTCTATTGTGCTGATTCTCGCCATTGCCGTGGTTTTCGATCTTTCCGAAAAAATAGACGATTTTATCGAAAACTCTGCTCCTGCAAGGGAAGTGGTGTTTGACTACTATCTGAATTTCATACCTTATTTCGCGGTGTTGTTCAGCTCTTTGTTCACCTTTATCTCGGTTATCTTCTTCACTTCAAAGATGGCCTATAATACCGAAATTATTGCCATCCTGAGCAGTGGCGTGAGTTTCAGGAGGCTTCTTTTACCTTATTTTATTTCTGCAAGTGTCATTACCATTTTCGCCTTTTCACTCAGCAACTTTGTTATCCCAAAGGCCAATAAAACAAAGCTTGAGTTTGAGGAAAAGTACATCCACAAGCGCCCCCAGTCGTTTAACCGGAAAAACATTCACAAGCAGGTCGAGCCAGGGGTTTTTATTTATTTGGAAAGCTACAGCACAGTGAGTCAAACCGGTTATAATTTCTCGATGGAGAAGTTTGCTGACGGGAAACTGATATCCAAAACCATGGCAGACCAGATAGCCTGGGATACCACCAAAAATACCTGGGTGATGCGCCGTTATTATATGCGCGATATCGATGGCCTGAACGAAACCATTTCAGAAGGATCTTCTCTGGACACCGTAATAAAACTATTGCCGGGCGATTTTTCCAGAAGGCTTAATGCTGTTGAAGCGATGTCGTTCAAGGAACTGAATGAATTTATCGATGTGTCCAGAATGCAGGGGGAAACAAATCTCACAGCATATCTCATCGAGCGATACAAACGAACGGCGTTCCCTTTTTCCACTTTCATCCTTACCCTAATTGGGGTTACGGTTTCCTCAAAGAAAGTAAGGGGAGGAATCGGCGCACAGCTGGGCGTGGGACTTGGGGTGAGCTTCGGGTATATTCTTTTCATGCAGTTTTCGTCGCAGTTTGCAATAGGAGGGAGTTTGCCTCCACTGCTGGCGGTATGGCTTCCAAATTTAATCTTTGCAGTGGTTGCATTGTTTTTATACAAACTTGCTCCAAAATAAGAACCTACCATGCATTATCGATAAAAAACGATGATTTTTTCGTCGGTTTTTTGACGAGCGACGGTTCAGGTATAGTTGGGTTAGATAGGATTATTTTTAATCTAATGTTTTAGAGCATTAAAAATTAAGGTTTTAAGTAAATGATGCTGACAATATCATTCTGTCTGACCTTTATTATTTTTTGAGCGAATGTATTTCAATTAGGTAAAAGTTTTCATATAATTACTTCTTTATTTGCATGTTCTCATCAGCCAATTATTAACTGTTGTGTAACCCTAACCTTTGTGATTATGAAAAAAAATCTACGATTTATAATAATTACAGTCATTGCAGCTTTATTACTCGCAGGAAACAGTAACGATCTCAGTGCTTCGATAACCCAGCATCCGCAAAACGTTAGTCTTTGTTCCGGAAGTACTGGAAATGTCACATTCTCTATAGCCGTTAGTCTTGGCATTTATTCATATCAATGGGAAATCTACGATCGGGGATGGGTGGAATTAGTGAATACAACCAAAGGGGTAAGCATTTCAGGTGCGACGACTACAACCTTAACCTTTGGTTTCAATTCTTTTAATCCAATATCATCAAGCTTTAATGGTACTCAGGTACGTTGTAAAGTGAGTTCAAAAGCAGGAACTATTTATTCAAATACGGCAACGGCTACCGTCCGAACACCGGTGTCAATAGGTACCCAGCCGATATCTGCAACCCGCGTTGTTGGCGAGTCGGTTACTTTTTCGGTGTCGGCTTCCGGTACCAGCCCGAGCTATCAGTGGAAGACAAACAAGACCGGTATTTGGGCATCAATCTCCGGGGCTGTAAGCAATTCTTATACAATTGCATCGGTTGCCAGTGGCGATGCAGCAAGTTATCAATGCACAGTAACCAATTCTTGTGGTTCTGTTAATAGTTCTATTGTTACCTTAACCGTTTGGGCTCAGTTGGCAGTAACCAAGCATCCTGCCGCAGTTGCATCCTGTCAGGGTACTACTGCTGCATCTTTTACGGTAACAGCTACCGGCAATAGCTTAACTTACCAATGGCAGGCCCAGCCCTACAGGGGTACCTGGGCCAATATTCCGGCAGCAAGCGGTGGAACTGTTAAAACATATCTTCTTCCGGCTCTTACTACCGCCATGAATAATTATTCCTTTCGCTGTATAGTTACCGGGAATGGGGGTGCAAGTGTAACCTCCAATTCTGCTCTTTTAACGGTTT
>JAIFNN010000197.1 GCA_020047715.1 Bacteroidota bacterium
CACTTTAGGCACTTTAGGCACTTTAGGCACTTTAGGCACTTTAGGCACTTTAGGCACTTTAGGCACTTTAGGCACTTCCTCAAGGTGTTTTAAAATAGCAAAGGTTTTCTACAATACTTCAAAGGATTTCTTAGAATTATATTAATTTTACATGACGATTTAATAACATAAATAACTATAAACATCTCAAAATGAACTTCCCGGAAAATCTTAAGTACACCAAGGAGCACGAATGGATCAAGGTTGATGGCAACGAAGCATTGATTGGCATTACCGAATTTGCAACCAGCGAGTTAGGCGACGTTGTATTTATGGAAATCGAAACTCTCGGAGAAACACTTTCTTCCGGAGATACTTTTGGAACTGTTGAAGCTGTTAAAACAGTTTCTGATTTGTTCATGCCTGTTTCGGGGGAGATAATTGAAGTCAACCCTGAGCTGGAAGGCACACCGGAACTTGTAAACCAGGATCCTTATGGCAAAGGTTGGATTATTAAGATTAAAATGACCCATCCGGATGAACTGGGTGATCTTCTCTCTGCAGGAGAATACCAAGGTATTGTTGGCTGATTGGGTAAACATACTTATTGAGAATTCTTATAGGTACTGAAAATATCTATTTTGTGCAAATAATTGTCAGACCCCTTCCTTCTTACATTTAATTTCTTGCTTATAATTGTTCGTTGCGATAACTTTGTAATTAATATTTTTCACATCTTTAGGCAGATACACTTAAGATTATATGCAAACGATTACTATAGATATCATAAACGAAAAGGCCGTTAAACTGATACAGGATATGGAACTCCGGAAACTGATTCGTGTTCGTAAAGAAAAAAGTCAGAAGGAAGAATTAATTAATTGGGCTTCGAAGTATAAAGGAGCGATGCAAAAACATAGACTTAATGAAGTTGATGATGAGTTAAATGATTTACGCTCTTCATGGGAATAAAATATATCTGGGACACGAATACGGTAATTTATTACCTTCAGCAACAATTCCCACATTCGGCTGAAGTATTAATGGATAAGTTAGTTAATGAAGCACCACCCGTAATTTCAGCCATTACAGAGATTGAGTTGCTTTGCTGGAAGGCTGCTTCTGAAAGCGATTTAGAAGTATTAAATAGTTTTATTAAAGATGCAGTTGTAATTGAGTTGGAACAGCCCATAAAATACAAGACTGCCGAAATTCGTAAAAAGCACAATATTAAACTGCCGGATGCAATTATTGCTGCTACAGCGTTGGTTTATGAAATGACATTGGTTTCCCGCAATGTTTCTGATTTTAAAAATATTAACGGACTGCAGTTGATAAACCCATGGAGTTCTTAAGTCCTGTGCTTTTTCTAATCCATACTTCTCAAGAACCCGTAACTTAATAATCTCACAAAGAAAAAACAAAAAATGAGCAGCGTCAGATGATAGCAACTACTGCTCATTTTTATAAAGTATTTAGTCTTCTATATTCCCTATTTTGATTCAGAGTATCCCTTAAAAACATTCAAGAATCTTACAGCTTCTTTTTTATCTCTGTTTCGGTAAATGCCTCGATATAATCCCCGGCCTTGATATCATTGAAGTTGTGGATATTTAACCCGCACTCCAGACCGCTCACCACTTCCTTGGCATCATCCTTGAATCGCTTGAGTGAACCCAATTCGCCGGTGAACACCACAATACCATCACGGATCACACGAACCTTGCTGGCGCGGTTAATCTTACCCTCTTTCACAAGACAACCGGCAATGGTACCCGTCTTGGTAATCTTAAACACTTCCTTGATCTCAAGTGTAGCAGTAATCTCCTCTCTGATTTCAGGCGAAAGCATACCTTCCATGGCTGCCCTGAGTTCTTCGATGGCATCGTAAATGATGCTGTAAATGCGAATATCGATCTGCTCTTTTTCTGCCAGTTTGCGCGCGCTCATTGAAGGACGCACCTGGAAGCCGATGATAACAGCATTGGAGGCTGCAGCCAGCAGAACGTCCGATTCGGAGATCTGACCCACAGCCTTATGAATAATATTGACCTGGATTTCTTCAGTTGAAAGTTTAAGCAAGGAGTCACTCAAGGCTTCAACCGATCCGTCTACGTCACCCTTAATAATTACATTAAGCTCCTTGAAGTTACCAATAGCAATACGCCGGCCAATTTCATCGAGAGTAATGTGTTTCATGGTACGCAGATCCTGCTCCCTCTGCAGCTGTTCGCGACGGGTAGCAATTTCTTTGGCTTCACGGTCGGAGTCCATAACGTTGAACCGGTCACCGGCCTGAGGAGCACCATTCAGTCCAAGAATAAGTACCGGAGTAGCAGGACCTGCTGAGGTCACTTTTCCACCCCGTTCGTTATACATCGCTTTTATGTGTCCATAATGGCTACCTGCAAGCAGAACGTCGCCAATATTAAGGGTTCCGTTCTCAATCAGGATGGTTGAAACATATCCGCGACCTTTATCGAGGGCAGATTCAATAACAGTTCCGAGTGCATGACGATCGGGGTTGGCTTTGAGATCAAGCAATTCTGCTTCAAGCAACACTTTCTCGAGAAGGTCGTCGATATGAAGTCCGGATTTTGCGGAAATCTCCTGCGACTGGTATTTCCCACCCCAGTCCTCAACCAGATAATTCATACCGGCTAAAGCTTCCTTGATTTTCTCAGGGTTGGCTGTGGGTTTATCAATTTTGTTAATTGCGAACACAATTGGCACACCGGCAGCGCTGGCATGATTAATAGCCTCCTTGGTCTGAGGCATTATGCCATCGTCGGCCGCAATCACAATTATTGCAATGTCGGTAACTTGTGCTCCCCTGGCACGCATGGCTGTAAACGCCTCATGACCGGGGGTGTCGAGGAAGGTAATCTTCCTTCCGTCTTCAAGGATCACACTATATGCACCAATATGCTGGGTTATACCACCGGCTTCACCGGCAATAACGTTTGCGCTACGCACGTAATCGAGCAATTTGGTTTTTCCGTGATCCACGTGTCCCATAACTGTAACGATGGGCGGACGGGGTTTAAGATCTTCCGGCTTGTCTTCCTCGAAAGCAATATTATCCTGCAAATCGGCAGAAATGAATTCCACCTTATAGTTAAATTCGTCGGCAACAATGGAAAGGGTTTCGGCATCCAGACGCTGATTGATGGAGACAAAAAGTCCAAGACTCATGCAGGTTTGGATTACATCGCTTACCGACACGTTCATAAGACTTGCAAGTTCGCTTGCTGAAACAAACTCAGTAACTTTAAGTGTGTTCTTATCTTCTTCGGCCCTTTCATGCTCTGCAACAAGCCTTTGCTGAAACGCATCACGCTTGTCTCTTCTGTGCCTTGAGCCTTTTGATTTTCCTTTAGTAGTAAGTTTGGCAAGAGTATCCTTTATCTGCTTTTGCACATCCTCTTCGCTAACTTCCGAACGATGGAGTTTTTTCTTTTTCTTGCCAGCTCTTGGAGTCGTCTGTGCTGCTCCTCCGGCAGCAGGCGTTGCAACAGCTCCGCCAGCTGGGTGCCGGTCTTTATTCTCTGCTCCCTCGTTTTCTTTATGTATACGTTTCCTCTTCTTTTTCTTGTCCGATTGTGCATTCTGATTACTGGAGGCTACTGGTTTCTTCTTGAGTTCCCTAACGGGGAGAACAATGCGGCCAACCACAGTGGGCCCGGTAAGCTTCTCGAAACGGGTGGGAATCATGTTTGAGTCAACTTCCGGTACAATTTCCTTAGTTTCCGGAACTGGAACAACTTCAGGAACAGCCTCAGGAACAACTTCGGGAATCACTTCTTCAACTGGCGCAGGATCAGGAGTAGGAAGAGTAACAAGGGTCTCAACAGCCTCCACAACCTTCGTGGTTTGAACCTCTTCAACTTTTGGTTTTGGTTTCGACTTTTTTCGTGGAGCTTCAAGGTCGATTTTCCCAACCACTTTTACGCCGGGGCCCTCCTTTTTAACTTCTTCAACGACTTCCGCAACAGGCTCCTCTTTTTTAATGTCAGGTTCAACTGTCTTGGGTGCGATCTCTTCAACCTTGGCAACAGGCAACACTTCTGCAGCTTCTTCAAGCTTTGGTTCTTCAGGTTTGGGTTTTTTGGCCTTCAGGGAATCCAAATCAACTTTGCCAACGACTTTTATATCGATTGTTTTTTCTACGGGTTTCGCCTCTACTTTTTCCTCATGACGCGGAGTCGGTTTGGGAGCACTTGTTGCTGAGGAGTCCTTAATAAAAAGTTCTTTCTCTTCCTCAGGTTCGGAAGTATCCTGTATATCTTCAAGGGTAATGGATTCTTTCTTCTCACGAAGATTTTTCAGACTAAAGTTCTCTGACTTCTTCTTTTCATTCAAATCCGAGCTGTACTCCTGTGCGAGCAGATTGTATTGCTCGGGAGAAATCTTGGTATTAGGATCCGACTCAATATGATGACCCTTTTTATGGAGGTATTCCACAATGGTGGTAATCCCCACATTAAGTTCACGGGCGATCTTACTTAGTCTTGTTGCTTTAATTTCCGTCATACGTTGAACTTTGTTCCTTTTGTTTTATGCAGACCTGCGAATTTATACTTTCTGCGTTAATTTATTCGAATTCTGCTCTTAAAATTTTCAGAACTTCTTTTATAGTTTCTTCCTCAAGATCGGTACGGGTGGCAAGATCCGCAGGACTCAATTCAAGCACAGATTTAGCGGTATCGCAACCTATTGCTTTCAGTTCGTCGATGATCCAGGCATCAATCTCATCGGAGAATTCATCGAGGTTCACATCTTCATCATCCTCGGTTCCGCTTTCCCTGTAAACATCAATCTCATAACCGGTGAGCTGACTTGCAAGACGGATGTTCAATCCCCCTTTACCAATTGCAAGTGACACTTCCCTTGGCTGCAGATATACTTCAGCACGCTTGTCGTCTTCAACGATTTTGATATTGCTTATTTTAGCAGGGCTTAACGATCGCTGAATAAAGAGCTGAGTATTGTTGGTGAAATTGATTACGTCGATATTTTCGTTTTTAAGTTCACGAACAATCCCGTGAATCCTTGAACCTTTCATCCCAACACATGCACCAACCGGATCGATTCGTTCGTCGTAAGATTCGACAGCAACTTTAGCCCGTTCGCCGGGAACACGAACAATTTTCTTGATGGTAATAAGACCGTCGAATATTTCTGGTACCTCAAGTTCAAATAGTCTTTCAAGAAACACAGGTGAAGTTCTCGAAAGAATTATCAGAGGATTGTTGTTTCTCATATCCACTTTAACCACCACGGCGCGAATAGTATCGCCTTTGCGGAAGTAATCTGAAGGGATCTGTTCGTTCTTTGGAAGAATCAACTCGTTTCCCTCATCGTCGAGCACAAGAATCTCTCTTTTCCAAACCTGATAGATCTCTCCTGCAACAATTTCCCCAATGCGGTCTTTGTACTTGTTGTATATATTGTTTTTCTCCAGTTCAAGAATTCTGGCAGTAAGATTCTGCCGCAGGGCCAGGATGGAACGACGACCGAAATCCAATAACTTCACTTCGTCGGTAACCTCTTCTCCAACCTCGTAGTCCTCGTCAATAAGTTTGGCTTTCGAAAGAGGAATCTGGAGATTCGGATCCTCAACTTTTCCGTCTTCAACCACTTCGCGGTTTCTCCATATCTCAAAGTCACCCTTGTCGATATTGATAATAATATCGAATTTCTCGTCCGAACCGTAGGTTTTGATAAGCATGCTGCGAAATACATCTTCGAGAACGCTCATCATGGTAACCCTGTCGATGTTCTTTAACTCCTTAAACTCTGAAAAGGTGTCGATTAAATTTACATTTTCCATTT
>JAIFNN010000136.1 GCA_020047715.1 Bacteroidota bacterium
CAAGCTACCACAGGGCTGCACTGGGTTCATAAATATCCGGATAATCACTTATGCGAGCGCATATTCATCTCTTTTTCCGGTTGCTGCCAACACCCTTAAATTGTTTGTAAATAAGCTCAAGAATATTAAATCCAAAAAAATACGATTCATGTTGGTAACATTAAAGCAGCTATTTGCCGATCTTGAAGCCTGGTTGCGATAAACTCACAATAGGATGTCTGCGAACAGTCGTCCCGAGTGACGATAATTGGCTTCAAAAAAGGGCCTGTGCCTTACCACATAAGCCAATTCTCTTTTTTATGGTAAATTCGAATATTACCATCAGGTTCGTCCTAACCAGTCAACCCTCTTTTTGTTTTTTTACCGGACAACAGTGATAATTTTTATGAATTAAATGAATAACTGAATGAATAATAGTTTTGTGATTAAAAACAGTTTTAACCGCTTCATCAAAACTATCTGTTCAGTATTTGTATATTCATAGTAATAGCACCTGAAAAAAAAGGAATTTTTAACTGATTTTGTGCAGGTATAAATGCTCTATTTAGAACCGGGCAGAAAAAACGGTCTAAATTTCGGCTGTATGAAAAGGGGGGAATTAAGAATTGTACCGTGGAAAAGTTCACCCAAGGTCTTATGAACTGCGAATGTCCAATTATTACAAAGCTAACCTGCATTGCAAAAGTTCGCCACTATTTCCCATAATCTAACGAACCGCTGCATACGAGACCTATACTGCCAGTCCAGCTTTTTCAGGCGGAATACGATGGTGTGAGAAGAGGTCGCTCAGAAAGTCGAAGTGCGCACTCCGTCAGTGTTTACCGGCGGAGCCGTCTACTCGATTACCTGTAGTTTATTAATCGTTAATCCGGATACTGTTTTTATATAAAATTTCAGGATCCAAATCAGCTTCATTTGCCCACTCAATCGAATCGAAACTTGGTTTAACGGTATTAAACATCAAGGGATCCTTGAGCTCTTGAAAAA
Organism: Bacteroidota bacterium; assembly: GCA_020047715.1. Classification (GTDB taxonomy): domain Bacteria; phylum Bacteroidota; class Bacteroidia; order Bacteroidales; genus JACJXF01. The sequence continues at coordinate 988 of JAIFNN010000136.1, forward strand.
TCCCCAATTCCAGATATGGTTTCATATCAAATTGTCTCAACTCCCCATTCTTATATCTGAGCAGAAGGGTGTAGTCATTTTGAGTCTTTACTTCTTTAACTGCCATATACATATCTGATTATTTTAAAGGTTCAATTTTAAATGGTTTTTCTCCATTTTGACATAATTCCCAATCAGCCAACAACTCATCTTTATGAATCTCTATCCACGCTTGTATCAATCGAATCTGTCTGTTTGGTATATCTCCATCAATTAAATCCCCATCAAGTATCCTAAAAGTCGCTTTTGTATCCTGATAATATGCATGAATATGTGGAGGATTGTGCTCATTTGGGGCAAAATACATCCGGATAATTATCCCGAAAAACATTGATATTGTTGGCCTGCCAAATTATTTTTCTCAAAGATACAAATTTCTTGTCATTGAATCATTCATAGATGTCCGTAGCATTAGTCCCGATGTCTATTGGAAGCAAACGGGTTTCCCGTGAGGGATGCAGTAAAGGAAGCCAAACGGGGAAAACCGCTACTGACTTTCCGTAACATACCGATCTGACTGGTTTTGCATGGCAATCTTTCTAATCGTTCCCTTATTTAAAAATTTTAATAGTAGTTTGAGAATCGGCTATCACCCCTTCGGCAAGCTCATGGCGGCGCCCGTTACTCCGTTACCCCATAATCTTCACCTCGTCACCTCGTCACCTCGTTACCCCGTCACCCCGTCACCCCGTTACCCCCTCTCATTTTCATCCCCCCATTACCTGCAATTTGAAAATTTCGTATCTTCACTTTTTTTTAAGCCAATCAGAAATGAGCAGAAATAAAAAACAACTTAGGGAAACATCCATTCCAATTGACAAAAACACATCCTTCAGGTTTGTTTTCACCATTGGGAAAAGCCGGGTTGAAAACCTTAAAGTGCTTGGCGAGTCTGTTTCCCGTATCAAAAAGGAGTTTAACGACCAGTTGGATATTCTCATTATCGACTCCCATGATGGCCAGGCTGCAAACCTTATTGCCGATTCTCAAAACGAACTGGGCAATCTTGTTGCTCCCAATATAAAAATACTTGGAAACGATTCCCTCCAGGATGCAGGAGAAATCCCCCAGACAAAAAGCAGCCTGAGCGTTTGGCTGAGTCTCGAGGGACTTGTAAACCCTATTAATTTCAACGACTTTTTCCGCTATAACATATCACATCTACCCGATACTGAATATTACCTGCTAAACTGGGACAACAAAGGGCCATTGGTTTCTACCGGCTGGATCCTTACTACCCTCAGCTCGGATTTCCTCCTTTCCCGTCCGGTTTTTTCCAAACTGCCAAGCCTTTCCGATTACTCCTGGTACCTAAAGAATAACAATCTTACACAAACTCCCCTGGCGATTCAACAATCCACACCCTACCAGCCTTCAGGCATTCTCAAAAACCTAGAGCTTAAACCCCTTGGGAACATAAAGCGTTGGGTAGATTGGAACATCAGCAGCGTTTTCAGGAAACAAACTCCCACAGAAATCCTGTCAACTTCCTCAAATCCACCCTTCAGCAGGGCGCTCTTCATTTTAATTGCAGCGCTGTCTCTGATTATCCTGCCGCTGATAAGCTATAATGCCGGAATTTCCGGCGACGAGGAAAAACATTACATGCAGGCAGAGAAAGTCTACAATTATTTCGCAACCGACGGGAAAGACACAACCTCACTCAGCGACGAAAAGTACAAGCTTAACTATTACGGGCAGTCGTTTGATCTGCTCACCTTTGCAGTTATCAAAAAGCTCAATATCGAAAATGTCTATGAGGCGCGGCATGTTATGAATGGCGCCGTGGGTGCATTGGCCGTTCTCTGCAGCGGCTTGCTTGCCCGCATTCTGATGGGGAATTTCGCCGGCATCATTACCATGCTGCTTTTGCTCTTTTCACCAGGATTTCTCGGTCATGCAATGAATAATCCCCTGGATATCCCCTTTGCATTCGGATATATATTCACCCTGCTCCAACTGGTAAGGTTTCTGAAAAGACTACCGTTAATAAACTATGGGATTGCTTTTCTCATCACCCTGGGAATTGCTTTCACAATAAGCATCAGAATAGGCGGGCTGTTGCTGATACCTTATATTTTTATGTTCAGCGGACTTTATCTTCTGCTACGCCCCATGCCCTGGAAAAACTTCACTGCCTTCTGGTGGAAGATTGCCGGTAAAGGCCTTCTGGTTCTCGCCGGAATTACTGTGATCTCCTATTTCCTTAGCCTGCTGCCCTGGCCTTATGCGCTTCAAAGTCCCCTGAAGAATCCTTTTGCAGCCATGAAAATGATGGAGAATATCACCGTCTCCCTTAGGGTAATGTTCGAAGGGAAAATAATCTGGTCCGACAGTCTGCCTGCCTCCTATATCCCAAAAAGCATTTTTCTCTCGATCCCAATTATGGTTATGGCCGGGTTTTTAATGGCTTTGGTTCTTATCCGAAAAAAGCAAAACGCCTTCTGGATCTTTCTTTTGTTCTTTGTGGTTGTGTTCCCTGTAGCCTACATTATTTATAAAGAGTCAAATGTTTATGGAGCTTGGAGGCACCTGCTTTTTATCTACCCTCCCATGGTTGTGATGGCCGGAATCGGGATGCAGTCGGCTTTCAATGCATGGAAAAACAAATATTATCGGATTGCTGTACTCGCAGTCTTCATCGGATCAATGATAAACCCTGCAGCTCATATCCTCAGGAACTACCCGAACCATTATATCTATTTTAACGAAATTGCCGGGGGAGTAAAAAAAGCCTATAAAAAATACGAGACCGACTACTACATGGTCAGCCTGAAACCCGGCACCGAATGGATAATCGAAAATATTGTGGAAAAGTCCGATGCCGACTCTGCCAACCCCATCCGCATCGTTTCAAATGCCCCTTCCGACATCATGAATTACTATTTCAGGGATTACAAACATAAGGTGAAACTTCCCTATACAAGGTATTACGACCGTGGCTTGTACGACTGGGATTACGCAATATTCTTCTGCAATTACATTGATCCCTATCAGATTACTCATAACATCTGGCCTCCAAAAAACACCATTTACACGGTTACTCTTGATGGCGTTAAGATTTGTGCGGTTGTGAAACGAGAAAACAAAAACGACCACTACGGTTTTGAAATGCTGAACGATGCCATCCGTTTCCGCGACAACGCCAAACTTGATGAATCCATTCAACTTATGGAGAACGCTTTGGAATACGATAAGCATAATGAAATCACCTACCTCAATATTGCCCAGGCATATATTCTGAGAGAAGAATTCGACCAGGCCAGAAAAAAACTCAATACCCTGCTCGGCTTCTACCCAAACTATGAAAAAGCAATTAACCTGATCGGCTATTCATACCTGAACGAAGGTGAAATCTATAACGACAAAGCCAAAATCGAAAGGGCAATATCCCTCTTTAATGAAACCATTCGGATAAACTTCAAGTTTGCGGCTGCTTATCATAACCTTGGTCTTGCCAATTTGATTAAAGGCGACGACACCGCTGCCTTCAACTATTTTCAGAAGTCGATCGATAATAACCCGCTTGCCCGCGATTCCTATTTTATGATGGCAAACATCCTCGAAAAAAGGGGCGATCCGCAACAAGCCAAAGATATACGTGAATATGCCAGCAGGTTGTAATCCTCCATAATATTTGTATTTTTGACCCTCCATCAAGGAATTCAAATATGAAAATTGCAGTAATTGGTGCAGGCCCGGCAGGTATAACAGCCGCATACAAGCTCTCGGGGGAGTTGAAAAGCGGAAGAATCTCACGGCTTGATGTGTACGAGATTTCTGCTCATATCGGGGGACTCTCCAAATCTCTCGAAATGTGGGATCAGACCGTAGACCTTGGCCCGCACCGGTTTTTCAGTCACGATCCCAAAATCAACAGCCTTTGGCTTGAAGTCGTTGAAAAAGATTTTGATATCGTAAACCGGCAAACCCGTATCTTCTATAAAAACACCTTCTTCGATTACCCTATTCAGGCATCAAATGCCCTCAAAGGCCTGGGCTTTTTTCAAGCTGTGCTTTGCGTGTTCAGCTATGTATGGCAACTTTTGTTCCCCTATAAAAAAGCCGACACCTTCGAATCGTGGGTAAGCAACCGCTTTGGGAAAAGATTGTACCGCATTTTTTTCAAAACCTACAGCGAAAAGCTTTGGGGTATCCCATGCGACCGGCTCGACTCCGATTTTGCCTCCCAAAGAATCAAAAAACTGTCGCTTTTCGAAGCAATAAAAAACGCTCTTTTTCAGGGGAACAAAAACAAACACGCCACCCTGGTCGATCAGTTTGCCTATCCCCTCCATGGCACCGGATCGGTTTATGAGAAAATGGCTGAGAAAATTATAGCCAATGGAGGCAGCATACACCTCAATACCGGAGTGGAAAAAGTAATTACATCGGGAAGAACTGTTACCGGGCTTGAACTGAACAACGGGAAAAGTATCGAGTACGACCAGATTATCTCCTCAATGCCCCTATCCCTTCTGGTAACCCGCTTGCCCGAAACTCCCTACGACATTAAGGAACTGGCCCAATCCCTTAAATTCAGAAACACCGTACTGGTTTACCTTCGCATCGACAAAACCGACCTTTTTACCGATCAGTGGCTCTATATTCACTCTGCCGACCTGAAAACAGGACGAATTACCAACTTCCGCAACTGGGTGCCCGATCTTTACGGCAACGAAAAAAGTTCAATCCTTTGTCTCGAATACTGGTGCAACTTCGAAGATCCCGAATGGCAACTCGACGACGCATCCTATATTGCTTTGGGAACCGAAGAAATCATAAAAACGGGGCTCATCGGTTCCGGAAAGGTTTTGGACGGCAAAGTTGTGCGAATCCCCCGCTGTTACCCTGTTTATTTCAAGGGATACAAAGAAAAACTAAAACCCATTGAAGAATATCTCGATACGATAAAAAATCTACAGGTTATCGGGAGATATGGAGCTTACAAATACAATAACCAGGATCACAGTATTTTGATGGGAATCATGTCTGCTGAAAACATCTTTTCGGAAAAGAAAAACAATCTCTGGAACATCAATACCGATTACGAGGTTTATCAGGAGTCGAGCATCATCACCAAAACCGGACTAATCAGCACAAACCCCTAACTATTTCCAACATTCCTCAACCTATATGCATTCAGCTGCAATACTTACAAACTTAAAAGGACAAATCGGACAAATCGCCGGCAAGATCAGCCGATCGGAGAGAATTACCCCGGATGAAGGAATATGGCTGTACGAACACGCTGAAACAGCTGAATTGGGCATTCTGGCATCACAGGTGAAGAAAAAGCTCAGCAGCGACAAGGTTTTTTTTAACCGGAATTTCCATATCGAACCTACCAACATATGCATTCATAATTGCCTTTTTTGCTCCTACCGTCGCAGGGTAAACCATGCTGAAGCCTGGGAGTTCAGCCTCGAAGATATTTCCGAACTCGCCGCTTCCCATGCCGGCGAAAACATTACCGAGGTTCATATTGTCGGGGGAGTTCACCCGTCGCGCGACCTCAACTATTATTGTTCACTTATCCTTACGGTTAAGGAAGAACTTCCCAAGGTTCAGATAAAAGCCTATACTGCCGTGGAGATCGATTACATGGCGCATAAAGCAGGTCTGAGCATAAATGAAGGATTGCAGAAATTGAAAGAGGCCGGATTGGATTCCATTCCCGGAGGAGGAGCTGAAATTTTTGACGAGGAAATCCGGTCCAAAATCGCTCCCGACAAAACCTCATCGGTAAAATGGCTGGAGATCCATGAATCCGCTCATAATCTTGGAATTCCTACCAACGCAACCATGCTCTACGGACACATTGAGAATTATACTCACCGCATCGACCATCTCAACCGCCTTAGGGAATTGCAGGATAAGACCCGAGGCTTCAACTGTTTTATTCCCCTGAAATATCACAGAACCGGAAACACCCTTTCGCCCAACCCGGAAACAACAAAAATCGAAGATCTCCGAAACTATGCCGTTTCCCGGATTTTCCTCGACAACATCCCCCATCTGAAAGCCTATTGGCCCATGATTGGAAAAGAGATGGCCGAACTGTCGCTCTCCTTCGGCGTCGACGATCTTGACGGCACAATACAGGATTCCACAAAAATATACAGCATGGCCGGTTCCAAAGAACAGAATCCGGCAATACAGGCTTCCGAACTGGTTGAACTCATTCAAAGAAACGGACTTGTTGCAGTTGAAAGAGACAGCCTCTACAAAACCCTTAAAATTTACAAACGCGATCATACCTTTTAGCGGGTTTTCCCGTTCATATTGTGCATTTGTTTATCTTTGTGCAGATTAATCATATACCAGAACATGGATTTCCTGAAGTTTTTGCTCACCCGTATATTCCTTAAAAACTTACTGATCGCTTTCGGTATCGGTCTCTTTCTCATGTTTGCAACCCTCATATGGCTGCGCGTTTTCACCCATCACGGACAGGCACTTACTGTCCCCGACCTTACCGGCCTTTCTCTGGAAGAAGTAGAGGTGGTTACCAAAGCTAAAAAAATCAGATATAATGTTACCGATTCGGTTTTCTTCAGAGAACTTCCCAAAGGCACCGTTGTAAAACAGAACCCGGTTCAGGGTATGAAAGTAAAAGCCAACCGCACCATATACCTGAGCATGAACGCAATAAACCCCGAAAAGATTGCGATGCCCACAGTTACAGGCGTTTCTTTGCGACAAGCCCGGGCAATTCTGGAAACCTATGGCCTATACCTCGGGAAAATTTCATACAAACCGGATATTGCAATTAATAACGTCCTGCAACAAACAATCAACGACACCCTTGTACAGTCGGGAAGCATGGTTATCAAGGGATCTTCAATCGACCTGGTTCTTGGATTGGGCCTTAGCGATCAGACTACTATTGTGCCGGATCTGATTGGCCAAACCATTTTGAAAGCGAAAGATCTTCTCGCCGACCGCTACCTTAATTACGGAGCTATTGTTTTCGACAATTCGTTTGTAACCGGAATGGACAGCTTATCGGCCTTTGTATGGAAACAGAGGCCTGACGTCATTGAAGAAGCCCGGTTGCATCTTGGATCGAATGTGGATATGTGGGTTACTATCGATTCCACCAAGCTCCCGCAACCCGAAATGGAATTAATCGAAGAAATGGAAAATCCCGATGAGGAAAATTTCTAAAATAACAATCTCTTTCTTACTGATCGTAAGCCCTTATGCACTCTTTTCCCAAGAGGTCTCAAGTTGGCTTGAGGGAAATGCTGTTGCCCAAAAATACTATCAGGGGAAAAAGACATTAAAAAAATCGAATAGCCCGATCGACACCATTGAAATCCCTTTTATTGATGACTTCTCCGATTCGTTTGTGGAACCGAAACCGGGATTATGGTCCGACCGCCACGCCTTCATCAATAACAGTTATGCAATCTTCCCGATAACTGCAGGGGTAGCCACCCTCGACGCACTGGACTTTGATGGATCCCATTACCCTGCCGCCAACTCATTCCCATACCAGGCCGATTACCTCACCTCACAAGCCATTAACCTCAATTATCTCCCCTCCGATAGCATATACCTCAGTTTTTATTACCAGCCCGGGGGATTGGCAGAACCACCGGAAACCGGCGACAGCCTGATACTCGAATTCTATAACCCCGCTGACTCGCTGTGGGTCAAAACCTGGTCCACTCCCGGGATATATACACCGAAACTGTTCACCAGGGTGATGTTAAAGATTGATGATCCGGCCTATCTGAAAAAAGGCTTCCGGTTCAGGTTTAAGAATTATGCTAGTCAAATCCCCAATACCGATCAGTTCGACAAAAGGGCAAATGTAGACCTTTGGCATATCGATTACCTCGAACTCGACAAAAACAGATTTATCTCTGACACCGTTAACAGAGACGTGGCATTTATTGATCCGATAAAAAGTATTTTGAAAGATTACACATCCTTGCCATGGTCTCATTTCGAGGCAGCTTATAACACCCAGAGAGCTCCTTTCATTGCAGTTGTTATTCAGAACCATGATACCATTTCCAGGAATATCGGCACTACCCTCGAAATTAGGGACCTGCTAAACTCCAAACCTGTTTACAAAGTTCCTGTTCTCTTTAACGACCTTCCCTCGGGCGATACCATTTTTTACAACTATTCGTATAACTACCCTTTCGATTTCTCAATCGGCGATTCGGGAGCTTTCGAGATTAAGACAATTATACAAACCGATGTGTTCGATTACAAACCCAACGATACTCTTCGCCACATCCAGAAATTCCACGACCATTACGCTCTCGACGACGGGACGGCCGAAGCCAGCTACGGATTCAGAGGGGCCGGAACAAAGGATGCCTCTTCAGCCCTGAAATACAACTCCTTTCTTGGCGACACCCTTCGGGCCATCGACATGTATTTTGTACAAATAGTTGATTCTGTAAACACCGAATATTATTTTTACCTCAATGTGTGGGCCGATAATGCGGGCAAACCCGGTACCAAAATCATCGACCAGATTGGAATGCGACCTGAGTATTCCGATGAGCTCAACAAATTTGTTCGATACCGACTGGATTCTGCGATTTACGTCAAAGATGCCTTTTATATTGGATTCACCCAAACCCTTGAGAAACTCCTCAATGTAGGTCTTGACCTAAACCGCCCGAACAAGTCGAGAATATTCAACAACATTGAAAATGGCATTTGGAACACTACGGTTACACTGCCTGGCACTCCTATGATGCGTCCGGTTTTTGGTAAAGATCAAACCGTGGGAATTGAGAATAAGCCCACTGTAATGTTTTCAGCTTTCCCTATCCCGGCCGACAACTATATTAAGATCCGCATGAATGAGAATCTTCTCCTATCAGCATCGTCATCTCTTGAACTCATTGATGTGAGCGGGAGAACAGTAAGAACTCTAAACCCAAATCTGGAAGACACGGTCAGCACTTCAGACCTGCAAAACGGCATGTACTTCCTGAGATTGCACGACCCTGCTTCGAAGAAAAGCAGCGCTATAAAAATAATAATAAATCATTAGAATGACCGACAGGATTATTGACGATGAACTCATAGAAAGTGAGCTTTACGAGCATTTCCGTTTCGTGGCCGACCCGGGCCAAAGCATGCTCCGTATTGACAAATTCCTGGTAAACCGGCTCGAAAACACCTCCAGAAGCAGAATCCAGGCTGCATCCGAGTCGGGTAACATTCTGGTGAACGATGTTGCTGTAAGATCGAGTTACAAGGTCAAACCCGGCGACACCATCACAATTGTTTTGCCTGACCCTCCACGGGAAATTGAACTGTTGCCCGAAAACATCCCCCTGAATATCGTTTTTGAGGACGATCAACTTATTGTTGTCAACAAAAAACCGGGAATGGTGGTTCATCCGGGATATGGCAATTACACTGGTACCCTTATTAATGCGCTGATGTACCATTTGCGCGACAATCCCCTTTTCCAGTCGGGAGAACAACGGCCCGGTCTGGTTCATCGTATCGATAAGGACACCTCAGGATTGCTTGTTATCGCCAAAACTGAGCTGGCCATGAATAAACTGGCTCTGCAGTTTTTTAATAAAACCAGCAAGAGAAATTATGTTGCTCTGGTTTGGGGAAATATGGAGGAGGATCAAGGTACTATAACCGGAAATCTTGGCAGAAATCCCAAAGACCGAAAAAAAATGCACGTGTTTGCCGATGGTTCCGAGGGCAAACATGCCGTTACCCACTACAAAGTTCTTGAACGCTTCGACTATGTCAACCTTGTTGAATGCAGGTTGGAAACAGGCAGGACTCACCAGATCCGCGTTCATTTCCAATACATCAAACACCCCCTATTTAACGATCCTGAATACGGGGGAAACCAGATTCTTCGTGGCACAACATTTACCAAATACCGGCAGTTTATCCAAAACTGTTTCAAAATACTGCCCAGGCAAGCCCTTCACGCTCGTTCGCTCGGATTCGTCCACCCCACCACCGGTAAGGAAATAATGTTCGAGTCGGATATACCTGATGATATGCAAACCGTGCTTGAAAAATGGAGAAGGTATGTTTCGGGCAGAGAAAATCAGGAGATTCAGGAAGATTATTAATTTTATCATTATCTTTATTGAAGCTTTAGCTTAATCTTAATAAAGGCAATTGCAGACTTTTTCTTGCCAAAGCTTTTAGCTCAAAATACTAGAATTCAGAAACATGCTTAGGAATATTGCAATTGTGGGCGGAGGCGATTCCTCCGAATATGTGATCTCAGTGAAAAGCGCTGCCCAGATCATTGAACTCATCAATAAAGACAAATACAGGCCTTTTGCCGTTACGGTTAAAGGAACCGAGTGGTTCGCAAAAATGCCCGATGGCAGCGATATCCCTGTTGATCTGAGAGATTTCAGCATCAGTCCAAATGGAAAAAAACTGCGGTTCGAATACGCTTTCATAATTATTCACGGCACCCCGGGAGAAAACGGAAAATTACAGGCATACCTGGATATGCAGAAAATCCCCTACAGCACTTCTTCTGTTTTATCATCAGCTCTGACCTTTAATAAATATGCATGCAAGATTTACCTGAAAAATTTCGGGATAACTACTGCTGAAGCAGTAATGATCAACAAGAAGCGAAGCGTATCGAATGAGGCGATTATCGACAAGGTTGGGCTACCCTGTTTTGTGAAACCCAATAATGGAGGATCCAGCTTCGGGACCTCCAGGGTAAACAAAGCCGACGAGATGGAGGACGCCATTAGGGAGGCTTTTAAGGAAGACAATGAGGTGATTGTCGAATCATTCGTTAAAGGAACCGAGATAAGCTGCGGGCTTGTCAAAACCAGTGAAGAGGAGATAATATTCCCGATAACGGAGATCGTTACAAGCAACGAGTTTTTCGATTACGAGGCAAAATATACTGATGGCATGGCCGAAGAAATAACTCCGGCAAGACTTTCAGATGATATTACAAAACGCTGCAGGCAATTGGCCTCTGAAATCTACGACAACCTGGATTGCAGGGGAATCGTAAGAATCGACTTTATTATCAGGGGAAACCAAATCTACTTCCTCGAACTGAACTCCATTCCCGGAATGAGCAGGGAAAGCATTGTTCCCAAACAAATACGGGCTATGGGTTTAGAGGTTGAAGATATTATCGACAAAGTTATTGAGGATACCTTCCGGTAATCGTACTATTGGTTTACCTGAAGAAATCAGGAGCGCTCGATTTCAATGAGAATATCATCCTTCATTACCGAATCGTTCTGTCTTACATGAATCTTCTTTATCTTCCCGCTTATATTTGCCAGGATTTCGTTTTGCATCTTCATGGCTTCCAGAATCAGTACCGCCTCGCCCTGCTTTATTTCCGTGTTTTCCTCAACCAGAATATCCAGAATCTTACCAGGCATGGGAGCCACAATTCTCTCGGTTTTTGATGAGACCTCATTCTTGATAAGGAATTTGCGGCGCTTGTATGAAATCGGGGTCTCAATCGAAAAGTAATACCAAACTCCATTGATTATAACGGTATACTTATTCTGATTTTTCTCAAGGATATCCACCTGGTATTTGTGGTTTTTCCAGATAAGGTAGCTGAAACCGTTAGGGTCTTCAAAAACCCGGATGTCCATCTTCTTACCTTTTACTTTCACGTTTTCGTCCAATGGGTTTACAATTTCGAATTTTCGCTTACCCTCCCCACAGGCAATAAAAACGTCCTTTACTGCTTTTTCGCTGGTATATCTCATTTCTGGCTTTTTTTAGTTAGCGGGATTTCAATCGTTTGTTCAAAATCCATGGGGTGATGTTTTTCCCCTTGTCAAAATCAACAGTTTTATCCTCGTCCTCTTTAAGATTGCGGGCAAAATCGTAAGTGGCAAAAAAGGCGGCCAGCATCTCTGCATCCTTATCCTGGAAGTAGTGAATCTTCATCTCCGTCTGCAGGAAAGATGTGTCGTAATTCCCCTTCTTAAAACTATTGTTGTTCAGTACAGCCTTGCAAAAAGGTATGGTTGTTTTAAGGCCTTTAATCCAGAGTTTTTTAAGGGCATTGGCCGAATAAAGGATGGCTTTCTCGCGATTCTCCCCGTGAATAATCAGCTTAGCAATCATTGAATCGAAATAGGGGGTAATAACAGCACCTTCCTGAATGCCCGAGTCGATCCTGATGTTTTTGCTTCGCGGGAGCGACATCTTTTCAATGGTTCCCAGACTTGGCGAAAACCCTGCCTGTACATCCTCGGCGTTGATCCTGAATTCGAATGCCCAGCCATTGCACTGCACGTCTTTTTGCTTCAGGGGAAGGGGCTCGTCCTGAGCAACACGTATCTGAAGCTCAATCAAATCAAGCCCGGTAACCATCTCCGTAACAGGATGCTCAACCTGAATACGGGTATTCATCTCCATAAAGTAAAACTTGTTATCCGAATCCAGCAGAAACTCAACCGTTCCGGCACTGTAATAATTTACCGACTTTGCAATGTTTATGGCTGCCAATCCCATCTTTTCCCTTAAGGCTTTATCAAGAGCGGCAGATGGGGATTCTTCAATAAGCTTTTGATGTTTACGCTGCACAGAGCATTCCCTTTCCCCGAGATGGATAATGTTGCCCTGCTTGTCCCCGAAAATCTGAAATTCTATGTGTCGCGGATTCCGAACATATTTTTCAACAAAAACGGAAGGGTCGTTAAATGCCTTGGCTGCTTCAGAGCTGGCCATTTTGAACATCTTCTCAAGCTCCCCATCGTTTTCAACAATTCTCATTCCCCTGCCTCCACCTCCGGATGCAGCTTTAAGGATAACTGGATATCCTATCTTTTTGGCAATTTCTCTGGCTTCCTGCGGGTCCTTGACATCACCCAAAGAGCCTTCGAGAAGCGGAACTTTGTGCTTCCTTGCCAGCTGCTTTGCAATTGTTTTGTTACCCATTTTCAGGATAGCCTCGGGCGAAGGACCGATGAAAATGATGTTCTCATCCTCACACCTCTGGGCAAAAACAGGGCTTTCGGCAAGAAATCCATATCCGGGATGAACTGCAGAGATATTGTGCTCCTTAACCGCAGCAACAATTTTCTCGATATCCAGAAATTCAGGAATATCTTCCGCATGGTCGGTAAAATCGATCACCTTATCGGCAGCACTTAAATAGAGTGCATTTGGCTCCTTGGACGTTTTGATTACCCAGGTTTCGATTCCCATGAGTTTTGCAGTCTGAATCACCCTGATTGCAATTTCTCCACGGTTAGCAATTAGTAAACTATTAATTTTCATACAAGGGATTTATAACGGAATGTTTCCGTGTTTTCTTGAAGGAACGCTTACATGTTTGTTTTCCAAAGCTTCATAGGCAGAAATGAGCTTTTTGCGTGTAATGGAGGGATCTATAACTTCATCAATAAACCCCTTTTCATCGGCTATGTAGGGATTTGCAATTTCACTCCTGTACTTGGCCGCAAGATCCTTTCTGAGTTTCGCCGGATCATCCGACTCCGATAATTCCTTCCTGTAAAGAATCGCAACAGCTCCCTCAGGACCCATAACAGCAATCTCTGCTGTTGGCCAGGCGAAATTAAAATCCCCTCCCAGATTCTTGCTGTTCATTACACAATATGCCCCACCGTATGATTTTCTCAGAATAATTGTAATTCTGGGCACCGTTGCATCAGCAAATGCATATAAGAGCTTGGCGCCATGCCGGATAATCCCGCTGTGTTCCTGATCAATTCCAGGTAAAAATCCCGGCACATCCTCCAGAGCCAGCAAAGGTATATTAAACGAGTCGCAGAACCTTACAAAACGGGCCGCTTTCATCGATGAGTTTATATCAAGTGTGCCGGCAAGTACTTTGGGCTGGTTGGCAACAATCCCAATGGTCTTGCCATCAAGCCTGCCTAATCCGATTACAATGTTCTGTGCATACAACTCGGAGATTTCGTAAAAACTGCCTTTGTCAAAGATGAGATTAATAACATCCTTCACATCATAAGGCTTGTTGGTGTCATCAGGAACAATTTCGCGCAACTTCTCATCGGTATCTTTCTGTGTCTCCGCCAAAAAAACATAAGGCGAATTCTCAAGATTGTTGGAAGGGAGATAGGACAAAAGCTTCCTGACTCCAAGCAAGGTGTTTTCCTCGTCTTCATATATCATGTTGGCAACACCGCTTTTTCTGGCATGAACCTCGGCACCACCCAAATCTTCAAAGCTTACATCCTGATTCAGCACTTCCTTGACAACATTGGGACCAGTAACAAACATGTGGCTGGTTTTATTGGTCATGAAAACAAAATCCGTGATAGAGGGCGAGTAAACAGCACCCCCCGCCGCCGGACCCATGATCACGGAAATCTGCGGGATAACCCCGGATGATTGCACATTCCTGTAGAAAATACCGGCATAACCAGCCAAACTGGCAACACCTTCCTGTATCCTGGCCCCTCCCGAATCGATAAGTCCTATGATTGGCGCACCCATCTTGAGCGCCATATTTTGAATTTTCATGATCTTGGCTGCATGAACAGCACCAAGAGACCCACCCATTACATTGAAATCCTGAGCGTATGCAAATGCCAGTCTCCCACTGATCTTCCCATGTCCAATAATCACCCCGTCACCAAAAGTGTGAGTCATTCGCCCAAATCCCTTTTCAATGGATGCAGGGGTTACAAAAGCATCAATTTCCTCAAATGTTCCCTCGTCGAAAAGAATGTGAATGCGCTCCCAGGCAAGCAATTTTCCTTTGGAGTGCTGCTTCTCCGCAGCTTCCGGGCTGTTTTGCAGGTCATACTTATTAAGGCGATCCTGAAACTTGATGAAATTTCTTCCGTTTATGTCCATATTGTAATGGTTTCGATTAACCTAAGTCTGATAAATTATTGAACAAACTAATTCAAATTTTTTCATGCTGGCTTTTTACGCTAACCGCAAAACATGACAAAAGTCAATCTTTTTTAACCCTGCAAATGTAAGAATAAAATTAAATTTTAGAATTTCTATTGCAACTAATCTTGATTTATCTCATCATTCATCTGTTATTCAATTATTTGAAAGGCTTAGATTTTCCGAACAACCATTCAAGGCATTAAAAGTGGAGTAGTGACAATTTTCTGAGATTCAGCCTAATACTTAGAATAACCAACAAAATATTTCTGCTTCAGCTGATTTGATAAATTGTTGAAATGACAATCTGTTAAAGAAGAATTATGATACTAATACAAATTTTTGCAGTATTCGTTTATAAATAATTCAACGTATCCGCCCCGGTGCTTCTAAACATCAGCTATATTTTTCACTGCTTCGAACTTAGTTTATTTTTACCCTGATATCAGAAAACAAGGATTTGCAACCTAATAAAAATAAACGCAGGACAGATACCCATCTGTCCTGCGTCCCCCAAAAAAACAAATAACCCAACTAACTATCCGATTCAGAAACCTAATAGTTATGCCTTGTCGTTTCTCGAAGAGAGAAACATAAAATTGTCACAGATAATTTCTGTGGAAAACCGCTTCACTCCCTCTTTGTCTTCATAGCTGGATGTCTGGATTTTCCCCTCAACATAAATAGGATCGCCTTTCTTGACATAATTTTTTATCAATTCAGCCCGCTTGTTAAAAACGGTTATCTTATGCCATTCCGTTTTCTTAACCTCTTTCCCTTCCTTGTCTGTATATTCCTCACTGGTGGCCAGAGAAAAATGAGCCACTGCTTGTTTGTTTTCCAATTGGTTGAAGCGGGGAACCTCCCCTACATTTCCAACCAGGGTAACTTTATTGATGCCGTTTTTCATAGAAGTAGATTTAACTGGTTATGTATTTATCTACTCCTTAATGATATGAGTTTCTAAAAATCAGCGTCGAAAAGCAAAAAAAAACAAGAAATCGCAAAAATAATTTACGAAAATTCACAAATCACTGATTATTTGAACTTTGCAAACGCATGTTTGGAGAGGGGAAATATAGCTTGGGCTACCGAAGTTTTTCGAGAACTTTCTGAGCTATATCGGAGTGAGAACTGTTATCTGAAATAATTTCCTGAAGAAGGGCTTTCGCTGTCTCATTATTATTGATCCTTACGTAACACAACGCAAGGTAAAACTTCGCGTTCTCGTGGACGAAACTGTATGGCTGGGTGAGAATATATTCGAAAGAAGTAATTGCACTCTGAAACTCATTCAGGTACATGTAACATAGACCGTTGTAAAATCGGGCATCCTGGTTTTCAGAATCTTCGCTGAGCACCATCTTGAATTGTTGCGAAGCATCAGAGTAATTTCCCCGGGTGTAGAGCTGAATCCCATATTCAAGTCTTTTTTTACCTGCTTCAAACTGCGCGTGGCTGCGGAGTGTAAGGTTAGTGGAATAGGTAACCATGTACTTTTCAAAAATAGCCTGGTTGGACTCCTTTTTAACAGCAACAAAATAGAACAACAGGCTAAGTGTCGATATTAATGTGGCTGAAACAGCTACTAGCCATTTCTTGTTGAGTTTCCGAGCAGATGGGGGCGCTTTTTCTGTTTTTTCAGCAGGCAATTCTTTAAACTCAGCATAGACTTGGCTAAGTTTCTTTCTGAATCTCTCCTCATCACGTGAGGCCACGATCCTATCAAGGGATCGATAGAGATCCAGCTCTTGAACTAATTCAGGATCTTTCTGTAAATCCTCCCTGAATTCTTTCAGCTCATTTTCACTCATTTTACCATCTAGGTACTTTTGTATCCTGCTGATTGAGTTCATCCTTTAATTCTTTGAATCTTGGGTTATTCCATACTGCCTTGAATAATCGAGATTTGCATTTTGATTTGCGATTCATGGTGTACTGATCACTGGCATATCCCATTATTGACGTTGAAATACTAATGGGTGTTTCTTTGTTATGAAGGTCAAGTATTTTTCTGCATTCTTCATTAAGTTCATTATAGTGCTCCAGAATAAGCTTGCGCTTTTCCATTTTTACATAATCCTCAAGAAGATCTATGTCGCCAGGCAATAATTCAACATCTTCCACAGTAGTCCCAAAATATTTTCTCTTTCGTTCCAACTCCTTCAGCCATAAAAACTTCACCACTCCAATCAGGTATGAGCCAAAGGAAGATTTAATGCTTAGGGTATTCTTCTTTATTTTGAGGTAAATCAAAACAAGAGCGTCCTGAAACACATCCTCGGCTTCAAAAATATTCCCGCTATTTTCCATAATAAAATGGCGGGCCTGAGGAAAATAGATTTTATAAATTTCAAGCAATACCGCACGGTCTTCTTTCCGAATGGAATCGATTAGATTGTATTGCTCGTAAGGGTTCATTTAAAATAACGCAATTATTAATTCTCTAAAAGTATAAATAAAACATTACGCCCTCAAAAAAAGCATCATTTTTTATATAAACCTATGGGGGTGCAGGAACAAACAAGGTTCCTGTCGCCAAAAGCATCATCGAGCCTTGCCACAGAAGGCCAGAATTTGTTTTCAGCTATCCATTTCAGGGGATAAGCAGCTTTATGGCGTGGGTATGAATGTTTCCAGTCGTCGGAACTAACCTCAAATGCAGTGTGGGGTGCATTTTTAAGCACGTTGTCAACTGTGTCGGCTGTTCCGTTTGCCACCTCATTGATTTCTGAAAGAATGGAATCCATGGCATCAACAAACCTGTCGAGTTCGGCTTTCGATTCACTTTCTGTAGGTTCAACCATTAAAGTCCCGTGCACGGGGAACGAAAGGGTTGGCGCATGAAAACCATAATCCATAAGCCTTTTTGCCATATCTGTCTCGGAAATTCCGGCAAGGGGTTTGAACCCTCTGCAATCGAGAATCATCTCGTGTGCTACTCTCCCGTTTTCATTGCTGTAGAGAATCTGGAATTTGTCCTTCAGACATGCGGCAAGGTAATTTGCATTCAGAATAGCTACTTTAGTAGCCATGGTAAGTCCTTCACCACCCAGCATTTTAATGTATGCATGCGAAATCGTGAGTATGCTTGCACTTCCATAAGGGGCGGCTGAAACCGCCTGAATTCCATTAATTCCTCCCGTTGCCATAACGGGGTGCGATGGAAGGAATTCCACCAGGTGAGCAGCCACTGCAATAGGCCCAACACCCGGGCCTCCTCCCCCGTGAGGAATAGCAAAAGTTTTATGAAGGCAAACATCCGCACCAATCAGAGCCGGATTGGTAAGACCTACCTGTGCATTCATATTGGCACCGTCCATATAAACCTGACCGCCTTTTAGGTGGATCAGATCGATCATGCTTTTTACCGATTCCTCGAAAACCCCATGGGTAGAGGGATAGGTGATCATAAACCCTGCAAGATTGTCTTTGTGAAGTTCGGCTTGTTGCTCAAGTGACTCGAAGTTTACATTTCCCCGTTCGTCGCAGTCTACCACCACCACTTCCATACCTGCCATCACTGCACTTGCAGGATTTGTACCATGAGCAGAGGCAGGTATAAGCACAATGTTTCGATGGGCTTCTCCCCGGCTCTCGTGAAATGCCCGGATAACCATAAGTCCGGCATACTCGCCTGCTGCTCCTGAGTTGGGCTGAAAAGAAACGGCATCAAAACCGGTAATCTCCCTGAGATCATTCCCCAATTCATTGAAAAGCTGCTGATAACCCTCAACCTGATCGATGGGAACAAAAGGATGAATTGACGAGAACTCCGGCCAAAGGAAAGCCATCAGCTGTGAAGCCGCATTGAGCTTCATGGTGCACGAACCCAATGAAATCATAGAGTGCGTGAGTGAAAAATCTTTTCGCTCAAGCATCTTGATATACCTCATGAGTTCGGTTTCAGAACGATACTTGTGAAAAACCTCAGCGCTCAGAAAGACCGATTTCCTTGAGAGTTCAACAGGAAACTGATAGCCGGTTGACAAATTCTGCACCGGTTCATACTTGTGCTTAACCACACGGGCAAAAACGTCGATTATCTCATTTAATTCCTCAAGGTTCAGGGTCTCATCAAGGCTTAAGCTCACAGTCTTAGAATCCGGATAACTGAAATTCATCTCCTTCTCCAGGGCTATTTGCTTCACATCCTCAGAGCTTGCTCCTGCGGGCATTGAAAAGCTGAGCGTGTCAAAAAAGTAAGGGTTCTTTAAAACAAAGCCTAATGCCGAGATTTTTGAAGCCAGCGTTTTTGCGGCAAAATGGATGTTTGAGGCAATACGGGTCAGCCCCTCAGGTCCGTGGTAAACCGCATACATACCAGCCATTGTAGCCAGCAAAGCCTGTGCGGTACAAATATTTGAGGTAGCCTTCTCTCTTTTAATATGCTGCTCTCTGGTTTGAAGTGCCATGCGCAAAGCAGGATTCCCGTGGCGGTCAACAGAAATGCCGATGATTCTCCCGGGCATGTTCCGCTTGAACTTGTCTTTGCACGCAAAATAGGCGGCATGAGGTCCGCCGTATCCCAATGGAACGCCAAAACGCTGGGTGGAACCCACTACGATATCTGCATCCCACTCGCCCGGAGGGGTAAGCAACACGAGCGACATCAGATCTGCGGCGACACCGGTAAGAATTTCCTTTGCATGCGATGCTTCTACAAACTTCCGGTAATCCCTAACTTCGCCGGTCGAATCGGGATACTGAAGCAATGCGCCAAAAAATCCCCCGTTAAAAGAAAATGTGGCGTAATCACCTGTAACGATTTCAATACCCAAAGGAATAGCCCTGGTTTGCATTACAGCAAATGTCTGAGGGAAGAGCCTGCTGTCGGCAAAAAACTTAGCCCTGCCCTCTTTTACAGCCTCGCGGGAGCGGCAGTTAAACATCATTATCATGGCTTCGGCAGCTGCGGTGGCCTCATCGAGAAGGGATGCATTGGCAATTTCCATTCCGGTGAGTTCCATCACCATGGTTTGAAAATTCAGAAGTGCAGTGAGCCGTCCCTGCGATATCTCAGCCTGGTAAGGTGTATAGGAAGTATACCAGGAGGGGTTTTCGAGAATGTTGCGCTGTATAACGGGAAGACTGATGGTATTGTAGTATCCCATCCCTATAAAACTGCGGTAGAGCTTGTTCTTTCTGCCGATCTCACGGATTGATTTCAAATATTCGTACTCGCTGACACCTTCAGGCAGATGCAGGGGCTTTTCCATTAGGATGGAAGAGGGAATGGTTTGCTTTATAAGATCGTCAAGACTGGCTGCACCTGTTTTCGCAAGCATTGCATCGATGTCGTTACCTGATGGGCCGTTATGACGATTGATAAACTTATCTAATATCATGATAGTGTGTTATTTGTATTTTTAAACGATTTCTTGTATGATGGTTCACAAAATTAATATCTTAGTTTAAGACGCTGCCGTAGGCCTGTATGTTTAAGAACTCCTGTTCAGAAAAGGATTGTGGTCAATCTCTTTTCCAATGCTGGTCTCAGATCCATGCCCCGGGAACACCCTGGTATCGCGGGGTAAAACAAGGATTTTTTTTTGGATACTGTCGATAAGCTGGGTGTAATTGCCCCCGGGAAGGTCAGTGCGGCCAATACTCCCGTCGAAAAGCACATCCCCTGTGATAAGAATCCCGGCTTCTGCAGAGTAATAAACCAGAGAGCCGGGAGAATGCCCGGGAGTATGAAAAGCCTTGATCTCCGAGGAACCGAATTGGTAAGTGTCGCCATCAATAAGCCAGGCAGCGGGCTCCGGAGGTGTCTCTACCTGAAAGCCAAATGAACGCCCATACACACCTGCCTGATCGAGTAAAGGCTTATCGCTCTGATGCATCAGCAAGCCAATGGAATACTTGTCACAAACTCTGCGGGTACCTGTCAGATGGTCCACATGTCCATGGGTATTTAGAACGGCCATGGGCTTGAGCGATTCCTCGCGGATAAACCCAAAAAGTTGGTCAAATTCATGATCGTGATAACAGGAAGCATCGATTATAAGGCATTCGCGGGTTTCGTCGTAAAGCACGAAGGTATTGACCTGAAACGGATTGAATGAAAAAGATTTTATTTGGACCATTGTTCTTGCTGATTTCTAATGCGTTTGATTCCGAATGTGTATTTGCCCGACGCAGCCCATGCAATTATTGTTTTACTGTGCCTGAACTTTAGAATTGAACATCCCCCGGTAAAAAATTTATCCTGCTTTCCCTTTTAAAAGGGGAACAAAAGCGAAGGCCCCATGTTCAGTGCGAACAAAAGAACTTTCCGATTCCCTGACAATTTTAACCATCGACTGCCCTTTATCGCCCCCAACGGGAATCACGAGCACACCTCCCACTTTAAGCTGCTCCAACAACTTTTGGGGAACTTCCGGGGCTGCTGCGGTGACAAGAATTTTATCATAGGGCTGGTAGGAAGGAACTCCCTCATAGCCATCCCCATAAAAAAAATGTGGTTTATAGCCGAGCATTTTCAATGTAGACTGCGCTCGCATAAACAGGTCGCGTTGCCTCTCGATGGTGTAAACCTTGGCCCCCATTTCCAGCAGAACCGCGGCCTGGTAACCAGATCCTGTGCCAACTTCAAGGACCTTCTCCATGGGCTTGATTTCCAACAGAGAAGATTGGAAAGCGACCGTATAAGGCTGGGAGATTGTCTGCCCCGAACCAATCGGAAAGGCTTGGTCGCTATAGGAAAAGTTTATGAAGCTGCTGTCCATAAATAAATGCCGCGGAACCTTGTTAATTGCAGATAAAACAGCAACATCGCTAATACCTTTGCTTTTGACTAGTTCCACCAGTTTTTTCCTTAGCCCTTTATGCTGAAAGGAATCTTCCATATCTGAATTGTAATATTCGTGAATGCAAATTTAACTTTATCAACAGAATTAGTTGAAAAGTCAGTCATCATTTTATAGCAACCTTATTAACAATTGGCTTATGTTTGCAACCATACACTACATACGATGATTCGTGCAGGAGTTTTTGGTTCGGGTGAGATTTTGGAAAATGCGCTGGAACTGCTTCGGCAGCACAACGGGTTTCTGATTACCGGGTGCTACAGTGGCGGATCGATCGTTAATAAACATTCCGTTATACAGCATTACCTTATGCCGGAAGGGTTGATTTCTGTTTCTGAGGCACTTATTATCACAAATAATCCCGGCGATTTTCAAGATATTATCCCCCTTGTGCTGAAAAGCTCACGGCATCTTTTGATTTTCCCCGACTATTCTTTATCGTTTTATCAAGTGGACAGTATGCTTAAGCTTGCCGAAGAGGCCGGGGTGGTTTTCTATTTGCATCAGGATGGGATAAAGGAATGGATGAAGGATATCGCTCAGAAATATTGCGGGAAGCCCGAGTTTATTCAAGTCTACAGCTATATCAACAAACTCCATTTGAACCAGGGCAACACTATTTTCAATGCCCTATACAAGGCCGTTACAGGCGTAATCAAGCTCAACCCCATTAACCTCAGGAAATTCCATACCAACCTGGTTCCTTATTGCTCTCCGGATCCGCTGATGACAAATGTAAGACTGGAATTTGAAAACGGCACATCTGCGAATATTACAATCAACAGCTTTTTTGAAAGGAACGACACGAAAATCGAAGTGTTCCGAAACGATTGCGAAGCAATTATTGATCCGATATTGATGGAACTGAGTATTGTAAACAAGAATCCAAATTCTTCCCGAACTTTCAAAAACCCTTCCGACGAGAAAACCAGCGTTTTCAGTGAAGGTTTGGACGGTTTTGCTTTACGGTTGTTCTCGCCGGGATTAAACACCGACCCCTTCGAATCGGGAATTATTGCCCACAAAACCGCTACAAAAATCATTAATAAGTTCATTCCATACCCGGTAAGAAGCGTATAAACTTTTTTATTCTGCAAATGCAATCCCCTGTCGTCTATCCTTTTATTCTCAAGAGCATATTATCTGCGCAGTTTTTCGGAAGCAGTTCAAACAATAATACCTAATTTTGAACGTTTGCAAAACACTACGCCCTTCTATGAATAAGAAAAAACAGGTTTTACGCTACCTTATTTCCGATTTTCTGAGTGCATCAGCTGCCTGGACACTTTTTCATATCTTCAGAAAAGAATATATCGAGCCGATGAAATTTGGCTATGATATCCCTCTCACCTTCAGCGATCGATTCTTTCTAGGGCTATTCATAATACCTACCTTCTGGATTCTGTTTTATTATCTTACCGGCTTTTACAAGAACATTTACCGGCACTCCAGAACCGATGATTTTTTGAGAACATTTGTGCAGAGCCTGTCGGGAGTGCTGATTCTTTTCTTCCTGCTGCTCCTCGATGATGAAATTCAATCCTACAAAAATTACTATCTTCTCTTTACTGCATTGTTTGGGCTTCACTTTTTCATTACGCTAATCCCCCGGCTTGTCCTAACCTCCAAAACAGTAAAAAAAGTCCATAACAAAGAAATTGGCTTTAACACCCTGATTATCGGAAGCAATCAGCAAGCAGTCGATATTTATCAGGAATTAACAGAATCAACCTCCTCTCCCGGAAATAAGTTTGTTGGTTTTGTAAGTCTGCAGAAACAGGACAATTGTCATTTATCGGAGTTTATTCCTAATCTGGGCACAATTAAAGATCTTGAACACACAATTGAGCAGCAAAAGATTGAAGAGGTCATTATTGCCCTCGACAGCTCCGAGCACAACCAGATCAGTAAAATTATCAACCAGCTAGGTATGTGCAACGTGATTATCAAAGCTATTCCCGACATGTACGACATCCTTACCGGGAAGGTTAAAATGGATCACCTGTTCGGCACTCCTCTAATTCAGCTTTCGAAAGATCTGATGCCGGTTTGGCAAAGCAACCTGAAACAGCTGCTCGACATTGGCCTGTCGTTGTTTGCCCTAACGATTTCCTCCCCCTTGATTCTTGTATTAGCTCTGGGAGTGAAACTCAGCTCAAAGGGGCCGGTGTTTTACAGCCATGAGAGGATTGGTCGCTATGGGAAACCCTTCCAGATTTATAAATTCCGCTCGATGCGAACCGATGCGGAAAAAAACGGACCGGAACTTTCCAGCAAGGAAGATAGCCGTCTTACCAACCTGGGCCGTTTTATGAGGAAATACCGCTTGGATGAGATCCCGAACTTTTTCAATGTGCTCAAGGGAGAAATGTCGCTCGTTGGTCCCAGGCCTGAACGACAGTTCTTTATCGATCAGATCGTTAAGAAAGCGCCGCACTACAGTCATCTTCATAAGGTAAAACCCGGAATAACTTCATGGGGACAGGTGAAATACGGCTATGCGGAAAACGTTGATCAGATGGTGAAACGCCTACGCTACGACATCCTCTATATCGAAAACATGTCGCTTTTTGTGGATTTCAAAATTCTGTTCTATACGGTTCTTACTATTATCAGAGGCCGCGGAGTCTAAGCACATTATTTCAGGGGATGTGCGGAGAGCACTTGATAAATAGGCCCTTCCGGAGTGGTTATGCTTTGGTAGAAAAGTATCTCCTCTACCTTTACCCTTAAAAATTGGGTGCCTGCATATTTTCCGATAAGTTCCGACAAGTTCTGCAGATCATCAATTTTCCTCATTCTTCCAATAGTAAGGTGAGGCTTAAACATTTCCCGGGAATCGAGTTTAAGAACCGGAAACAATTCCTCATCAGTAAGCCGTTTTAAATTAGCAAGTTCAAAAGAGCTGTTTACCCCAAGCCACAAAACTCTCGGGCGATGGATCGTGCGAAAAACCCCGAGTCCCGAAACGGAAAAACCAAAAGGTTTTGCCTGCATCGCAATCCTGTTGAGAGCTTGCTGCACCGGTGCAATCTGCTCGGGGGAAGTATCGCCGATAAACAAGAGTGTAACATGAAAGTTAGCTGTCCGGTTCCATACGATTGCCTCATCTCTCAAAGCCTTGCGAATTTCCGCCAGCAATTCTTCAGCCGCCTTGTCGGGCTTAACCTTAACCGCAACAAATGTCCTTATCGTTTTCGATATATGCCTTTCAGCAGCATCCATCACTTGACTAACTTGAATTATTAAACTAACTTACATTCGTTTTGTGCAATAACCAAAAATTTGCTCATAATTGTCAACCCAAATTATACCGAATCATGTCCAATCCAAAAAAAATTGCAGTAATCCTTTCCGGTTGCGGGGTTTTCGACGGGGCCGAGATTCACGAAGCAACACTTACCATGTATGCGATTGCGAAACTGGGAGCGGAGTATGAGATTTTCGCCCCTGATATCGACCAATTGCAGGTTATTAACCATCTCACCGGCAAGGAAATGAAGGAGACCCGCAACGTGCTGATTGAAGCAGCCCGGATTGCCAGGGGAAACATTCAGGAATTGGGCCATTATAAAGCAGCCGATTTTGACGGACTGGTTTTCCCCGGAGGTTTTGGGGTTGCAAAGAATCTTTCCGACTGGGTAAGCAAAGGCCCTGAAAGCACCATAAATGCGGGGGTGGAAATGGCGATCCGCGAGACCGTTAAGGCAGGCAAGCCCATCGGTGCCTTGTGTATCTCCCCGGTTTTGCTTGCAAAGGTGCTGGGGGATGTGAAAGTAACTGTTGGCGACGATGCGCCAACCATAGCGGCTATCGAAGCAACCGGTGCCAGGCATGTAAAAACCGGGCATGGGGAAGTCGTAATCGACAAGAAATACAAAACCGTAACCAGTCCCTGCTACATGCTGGATGCCTGCATCGACCAGATCGGCGCAGCCACAGAGAAAGTGGTAAAAGAAATGATCAAACTGATGGAAAACGAAAAAAGCGCCTAACGCGCCAGAATAATAAACAACTTTTACAAATGACATAATTAGGGAACTACTCACCTCACTCACTACTATTCACTATCACTCACTACTACTCACTATCACTCACTACTACTAACTACTACTCACTATCACTCACTACTACTCACTATCACTCACTACTACTCACTACTACTCACTACTACTCACAAACCCTATCTCCCCCAAAAACCCTATAACAACCCCATCTCCATCATCTGAATAATATATTCAATCATCTTGTCTTCCTCGTCGGTTTCGGGGTTATAAATAGATTTGAGATTTGAGCCAAAGATGCGCGCAACAGCTTGCCAAAATCCGGCGGAGAAGTTGCCTTTAACGTCCTGAACAACCTGGTAAGTAGTATTGCCTGTTTCGCGGTAAACAAGTTTTATGAGTATTCGTCCCTGGGTAACCGTGAGGCTTTTGAGCTGATTCTCGAATTCTGCTTTCAGCTGTTTTTCGGTCTGATCGATATATTGCCTTTTCTGACGTTCGTTCCTCATGGAGGCAAGACGGAGATCCAGGTCCTTGAGCTTGTTTCCTGCGATCTTCGAATAAGGATAAGCGGCCTTTACGTTTCTAATTAGCCTTCTGTATTTCCAATGCTCCCATCTGTTGGCAAAAACCATGGGGTAAATATTAAGCTCTGGAATAGAGGAGACCAAAATGGTATCTCCCCCAACAATCACTGCCTGCATTACATTCAAAGTATCCCTCCCCTTTCTGGCCTGCGAGAAGGCCGAAAAAGAAATTAAAAGGAGCAGTATCAGAAGGGAAGTATTTCTCATAACAGTATTCACCTTAAATGCCCGGAGGTTAAAAAGATCCCACAAAATTACTAAAGCTTTTTTAATAACTTTGAAAAGACAGGAAATAGTGCATGGGAGGATTGAATAAATTCGGATAAGAGAAACAATCAGAGGAAACATTCTTCGAAAAAAAGGACCGGATTACCCGATTTCAAAAACGGGTTAACATACGTCAAGATCCAATATATAACACTTCATTTCAGTTGATTACAACATTTCCTCAACCCCAAAAGCCCTGCTGTTTATTAAATTAACATTAAGTTTCTTATTGCCTTATGTTAAGCTTCTTTCTTTTAAAAAAGATTCTTAACAAAAGGATAATAATGGCCTAACCGAAAAAGCTTAAAAGTCCATTTTCTTTGCATCATTAAACTTTTAAAAAATAAAATAAAACAAAATGAAAAGAGCTTCGCAATTTCTATTAGCTATTTTTGCATTCGCCATTCTTCCTGTATTTACAGCTTGTGATACAAAAGACGACAACAATGACGACGATGCAATTGTTACCGGAATTAAGGTAACTGAAAACATTTCTGCAAACACAACCTGGGAATCAGGCAAAGTATATGTTCTTGGTGGACGTATAGCCGTTTTATCAGGTGCTACACTAACAATCGAACCAGGTGTTATTATTAAAGGCGAGGCAGGAACTGGTGCCAACGCAACAGCACTACTTATTGCCCGTGGAGCCAAGATTATGGCAGAGGGAACTGCAGCTGAGCCAATTATCTTCACTTCAATTGCTGACGAAATTGAGCCTGGTGATATAGCCAGTCCCAACCTTGACCCAACTCTTAACGGTCTATGGGGTGGTTTGCTTGTTCTCGGAAATGCCCCCATTTCTGCTGATGCAGCATCAATTCAGATTGAAGGTATACCCGCATCAGATCCGAATGGTCTTTTTGGTGGAACAAACGCAACCGATAACTCAGGTGTAATAAAATATGTTTCGATTCGCCATGGTGGTGCAAATATCGGAGAAGGAAACGAAATCAACGGTTTAACGCTTGGTGGAGTTGGTTCAGGCACTGTAATTGAATATGTTGAAATTATTGCTAACCAGGATGATGGTATTGAATGGTTTGGTGGTAGTGTTAACGTTTCCAACGCAATAGTTTGGAATGCCGGCGACGATGCTATTGATACCGATATGTCATGGGGTGGTACATTGGATAACTTCATTGTTGTAACCCCTGGCGACGAATGTTTTGAACTTGATGGTGCTGAAGGTACAATGGAAGCTACCCACACTATTAAAAATGGTTCGGTTAAAGCAGGTGTTGATGAAGACGGTGCTGCGATTGCTGAAGGTTTAGCTGATCTGGATGACAAAGGTGTTGCAGATCCAAGCAACTCTCATGTGAATATGAGCAATGTATATTTCTTTGACATGGTTGAGGGTCAGGATTTTGATGCAAAACCAATTGAACTTACGATAGCCAACATTCAAGCTTCATTTGCTGATTCAAGTGCTGTTGCCGATTTCTTTAAGAAAGGAACTGATGTTGCTGTAACCAAAGTAGCATTAAAAGCTAATACAGTTGGTGCCGACAAATCGAAATTTGTTGGTTGGACAATGTCTGATGAAAAAGGTGCTTTGGTCGATTTCAAATAAGCTTACAACCTTTTACAATATTGAAACGCACTTAGGTATCTGCCTAAGTGCGTTATTTTTAATTAATACAAACCAGGATTTAAAATGCGATACAAATTTCTATTCACAATCTCTTTTCTTTTTTGCTATTTTCAATTATCGGCTCAGAACGGATCCATCCGGGGTACTGTTTTTGATAAATTGACAGGCGAATTTCTTCCAGGCGTTACAATTTATATTGAAAATACAACCAAAGGAACTATTACCGACATGGATGGTAAGTTTAATCTGAATACCCCGGCAGGAACCTTTGACCTCAGAATTTCATTTATCTCATATGAAACCGTAAGTATCAAAGAAATTACCCTAAACCCGGGCGAAGTATATGTTATCGATGAGGTCGGCCTTGAATACGCCAAACTCGGAATCAATGAAGTCGTAATTACTGCGCAAACAGTAAGAAATACAGATGTTGCCCTGAATTCAATAAAAATGAAATCTGCCAACCTGATCGATGGCATATCCTCTACAAGTCTAAAGCGCATAGGTGATTCAGACGCCGCTTCTTCAATGAAAAGAGTCCCCGGAGTATCCATTGAAGGGGGCAAATATGTTTTTGTAAGGGGATTAGGAGACCGATACACCAAAACCATCCTTAATGGGGTTGATATCCCCGGACTGGATCCAGACAGGAACTCCCTGCAGATGGACATCTTTCCCACAAATATAATAGACAACATAATAGTTCATAAATCATTTAATGCAAGTCTGCCCGCTGATTTCACCGGTGGCGTTATCGACATCGAAATTATAGACTTCCCGATAAAAAAGAAATCAAACCTTTCGCTTAGCGCGGGCTATAATCCAGCATTTCATTTTCAAGAGGATTTTCTGACTTATGAAGGCGGTAAAACCGACTTTCTTGGCATTGATGATGGATCAAGGGAAATTCCCGCTTCTACGAATGTGCCGGAGTTTGCGCTGGTGGTTGGGAACCCTGATGGAGAAAAAGGCATACGCTACAAAGAAATACTTAACAGCTTTAATCCTTTGATGGCCTCCATGCAGCAATCCAGCTTAATGGATTACAGTTTTGGATACACAGTAGGAAACCAATTGCCAAAAGAGAAAGTTACTTTAGGTTATAATCTTTCCTTTTCATATAAAAACTCTACCGAGTTCTACAAAAACACCATCGATGGCAAGTATGGACTTTCAGCAACACCTTCCAATTATCAGATGGAGGTAAGAGAATATCAAACCGGAAATATCGGTATCAACAACACTTTTCTGAATGGACTTGCAGGATTCGCTGTTAAAACAAAATCTTCAAAATACCGCATTTACCTCTTGCATCTCCAGAATGGAGAAAAAAAAGCAGGAGTATTTGATTTCACGGGTTCCGATCAGGGATCTGATTTCGTATCCGAGCAACACCATCTTGAATTCAGCCAACGCTCCTTATCAAATATTCTTATTGATGGCAAACACAATTTTTCAGAATCAAACTGGGATGTTTCCTGGAAAATTTCTCCTACCCTTTCGGTTTTAAACGACCCTGACATCCGCTTTACCCGGTATGAAATCGGCGGCGGGGGTGTCCCCAAAATTGGAACTGAAGTGGGCTTCCCTGAGAGAATCTGGCGCGAACTTTCCGAAATAAATATTTCGGGGCTAAGTAATGCCAGTAAAAACTTCAAATTCAGGGATAAGAATGCAAATCTCAAATTCGGAGGATCATACACATTTAAGCAAAGAGACTACTCCATTAAAAAATACCTGCTCAACATACGAGGAGGCAATGGCGTTTTACCTCTTACCGGCGATCCGAATGAGCTGCTTACCGACGCACTGAAATGGCCTTATAATGGAAATGTTAATTACGGAACCAGTTTTGAGAACGACTTTAATAAATCAAATCTGTACAATGCGTCCGTTAACTCAGGGGCTGCATTCTTCTCAACGGAGCTGTATCTTCTCCCTGTATTAAAGACTTCAGTTGGTGTGCGACTTGAAAATTATGTCCAGAATTACACCGGCCAGGACCAGTCGGGGGCAAATGTGCTTTTGGATGATGAGGTTCTAAATGATCTCGATTTATTCCCCTCCCTTAATTTAATTCTCGAACTGAGTGAAAAACAAAATCTGAGATTATCCTATTCAAATACAATTGCCCGTCCTTCCATGAAAGAAATATCTTATGCTGAAATTTACGATCCTATCAGCGGAACCACTTTTATCGGAGGTCTTCACAAGGACAAGGATGTTATCCGCAACATAAATTATTGGGAAGGGGACTTACAAAGCTCCAAAATAATGAATGTTGATATCCGTTGGGAAAAATTCTTCGCCGATGCACAGATGATTTCTTTAAGCGGTTTTTACAAGGGATTTAAAAACCCCATCGAAATCGTGCAGTTTGCTACCCAGGTGGGAGCTTTTCAACCCCGGAATGTGGGAGATGGAGAAGTTTATGGATTTGAGACTGAGATAAGAGCAAACTTTCTTACCCATTTCATTTTCACATCAAATTTTACTTTCACACGTTCGCAGATCAAATTAAGTGATACGGAATACAATTCTAAATTGGAAAATGCGCGCTTAGGACAGAAAATTAACACCTATAGAGATATGGCAGGGCAGGCACCCCGGAATCCTGAACGGATTTGAAGCCGGTTTCTTCTATAATGTGCAGGGTTCAACTCTTCAATTTGTAGGTATCGCAGATCGTCCCGATATTTACTCAAAACCTTTTCATAGTTTGAACTTTAACTCAACTAAAAAATTCGGCAATGAAAACCGAATGCAGCTCGGCCTGAAGATTGAGAATATACTTAACGATCAGAAAGAATCTGTTTTCCAGTCGTTTAAAGCTGATGACCAGTATTTCTCCTTCAGAGACCAGGGAATTAGCTTCTCTTTTAGCTTCAGTTATTCATTCCAATAAAGGATTTAGGTTTATAGTAGTTAGTCCTGGTAAACGATATGTTTGCCGGGACTTTTCATTTACGTAAACATATTTGTCTGAAAATTGTCTATACAACTGTAATTACTATTTTTGCACAAAGAAAAAAAATGAGCAGCATAAACGACAGACAATACACCAACGGCGAAATAACCGTTTTCTGGAAACCCTCCAAATGCATTCACGCAACCACCTGCTTCAGGGAGCTTATTGAGGTCTTCAACCCCCGGAAACGACCCTGGGTTAACATGCAGGGAGCCCCAACCGAACGAATCAAGGAAGTGGTCGACAAGTGTCCCACGCTGGCCATCTATTGGAAATACAATAGCGATTTAACACCCGAGGAACTTGCCGGAACGTCTCCGCTGGGTGAGGAAGTTACACCTGCCGACATGGCTGCCCAAGCCAAAGAGGAGGAGGCTGCCGGTGCTAGCATCAGTATAATGAAAAACGGTCCAATTCTCGTCGAGGGCGATTTCAAAGTGATTGGTCCCGAAGGCAACGAACTGAAAACCATGATCATGACCTCTTTCTGCAGGTGCGGGCATTCCCGTGCGCAACCGTATTGCGACGGAACCCACAGAAAAGTGGGGTTTCAGGGGTAGAAAGGTAGAATTCAGAAGGTAGAATTCAGAATTAAAAAAGTTGTTTAATTCAGAAAATTCCAAATTCAAAATTCCAAATTCAAATTCTAAATTCTAAATTCTAAATTCTACCTTCTAAATTCTAAGTTCTAAATTCTAAATTTATTAAAATGAACGATAAAGTAATTTTCAAAGCCCTGAAAAACGGTCCGCTAGAAGTAACAGGCAAGTTTACCATCAAAGGGATCGACGGTAGTACAATAGACGCTCCCAACCCCGCATACCTTTGCCGATGCGGTGGATCAGAGAACAAACCCTTCTGCGACGGAACACATAACAGGATAGGGTTTAATTCCTAGATAGATTTTCGAAATAGCTTGTGGAAATTCAAGGAATCGTAGTATTTTTGTATTCTGAAAAAAAAACCACATGGCTACGAATAACGGGGAATCCCCCGAAGAAAAAAAAATACAGAACTTTCTTGAACAACTGGTAGAAGAGGATGTAAAGGCCGGTAAAAATTCCGGAAAGGTTCATACCCGTTTCCCGCCCGAACCCAATGGCTACCTGCATATCGGTCATGCAAAAGCCATCTGTATCGACTTTGGTATGGCAAGAGATTTCGGGGGAAAAACAAATCTCCGTTTCGACGACACCAATCCCACGAAAGAAGAAACCGAATATGTCGACTCCATCAAGGAAGACATCCGCTGGCTCGGATTCGACTGGGAAGGCCGCGAATTTTTCGCATCCGACTATTTCGAGCATCTCTACCAGTGGGCCATTCAGATTATTAAAGCGGGAAATGCTTATATTGACGATCAGAGCAGCGAGCTAATTGCCGACCAGAAGGGCTCGCCTACAGTTCCCGGCAAGGAAAGTCCGTATAGAAAACGCTCGGTTGCAGAAAATCTGGATCTTTTTGAAAGAATGAGAAAGGGTGAGTTTGAGGAAGGATCAAAAGTCCTTCGAGCCAAAATCGACATGGCATCTCCCAATATGCACCTCCGCGATCCATTGATGTACCGCATTCTCAAGAAACCCCATCACAGAACCGGCGATGCATGGTGCATTTATCCCATGTACGACTACGCCCATGGCCAGTCGGACTATATCGAGGGAATTACACACTCGCTCTGCACTTTGGAATTTGAAGTACACCGACCCTTATATAACTGGTTTCTCGATCAGGTTTATGAAGAGGGTAAAGCCAGACCACGCCAGATCGAATTTGCCAGGCTTAACCTGAGCTACACCATTATGAGCAAGCGGAAATTGCTGGAGCTTGTTCAAAACAAACATGTTTCCGGATGGGATGATCCCCGTATGCCAACCCTTTCGGGGATGCGCCGCAGAGGCTATACACCCGCTTCGATACGCAAATTTGTTGATACCATAGGCGTAACAAAAACCGATGGCGTAAGCGATGTGTTGCTTCTGGAACACAGCGTTCGTGAAGACCTTAACCACATTGCTCCACGTGTGATGGCTGTGCTGAACCCCCTGAAAATGATCATAACCAATTACGAAGAGGGAAAGACCGAGGAGCTGGAAACACAGAACAATCCTGAGGACGAGAGTGCAGGCAACAGGATGATCCCTTTCAGCAGGGAGATTTATATCGAGCAGGACGATTTTATGATCGATCCCCCGGGAAAATTCTTCAGACTTGCTCCGGGAAAAGAAGTGCGGTTAAAATCTGCATTTATTGTTCGCTGCGACAGCCACAAGCTGAATGCCTCAACAGGCGTTGTTGAAGAAATCTATTGCACCTACTTCCCCGAAACCCGCAGCGGAGGTGCAGAAGCCAATCGAAAAGTAAAAGGAACCCTCCACTGGGTGTCGGTTCCCCATGCGCTGAAGGCCGAGGTGAGACTTTACGACCGTTTGTTCAGCGATGCCGAGCCCGACGGACACAAAGACAAGGATTTCAAGGAATTTCTGAATCCCGATTCCCTGAAAATATCAGAATGCTTTGTTGAACCCGGCCTTGCAAATGGCAAAGCACTGGACCATTTCCAGTTCCAGAGAGTTGGATATTTTAATGTCGACCCTGATTCAAAACCAGGGAAGCTTGTTTTTAACAGGACTGTGGCGTTGAAGGATAGCTGGACAAAGGCTTCAATTTGAGAATTAGAGAATTAGAGAATTAGAGAATGGGGCAATTTGGTAATTTGAAAATTGGGGAAATGAGCTTATTTGCATAATTTCTGAATAGCGTCTGCGGCATCAGGATCGCCTAGTTCAAGAGCTTTTGCAAAGTCTGAGCATCCATTATCGGCTTGCGCTGCCTTATTTTTTGCCAATCCACGGTTATAATAAGCCGCAGCGTATTTCGGCAGGTAGCCAATACATTTGGTGAAATCTGCAATGGCATTTGCATAATCCATCAGGCTAAGCTTTGCTGTTCCCCGGTTATAATATGCAACCGCATAAGCCGGATTAAACTGAATGGCTTTGTTAAAGTCGTCAATGGCTTCCTTGTTTTTTCTGAGCTTCACTTTTGTGTTTCCCCTGAAATAAAAAGCCTCAGCATTTTGAGGATTAAACGCTAATGCTTCGGTGAGGTCGGCAATTGACCCAGCCAAATCGTCCGACTGCAGTTTAGCCACTCCCCTGTTAAAATAAACAATTTCATAATCCGGATTTATCTCCAGGGCTTTGTCGAAATCGGCAATAGCTCCCCCGATATCCTGAAATCCAAGTTTTGCAGTTCCCCGGTTGCAATAAGCTTCCGCAAAGTCAGAATTGAGTTCGATGGCTTTATTGTAGTCGGCCAAAGCGCCAATTGAATCCGAAAGAAAACTCTTCGAGTCGCCTCTGCTTTTATAGGCTTCGGCGAAGTTCGCGTTAATCTCCACTGCTTTTGAAAAATCGGCAATAGCACCCTTATCGTCGGAAGTGTTGACTTTAGCTACTCCCCTGTAATAATAGGCCATTGCATTGGCAGGATCGAATTCCAGGGCTTTGGAGAAATCGTCGATAGCTCCTTTATCGTCCATGAGGTAGGACCGTACAACTCCCCGGTTATAATAAGCCAGACCATTGGAAGGATTGAGTTCTATTGCTTTGGTGAAATCCGCAGCAGCACCCTTGTCGTCCGAAAGATTGGATTTTGCAACACCCCTGTAGTAGAATGCCTCAGCATAATTTGGATTTATTTCGAGGGATTTTGAATAATCGGCAATGGATTCATTTACCGCACCCATTTTGGCCCTGGCATTTCCGCGGTAGCAATAAGCATCAGCAAAATCGGGCTTCAGCTCGATAGCTTTGCTGTAATCGTCAATGGCGCCAGTAAAATCCTGAATGGTAAGTTTGGCGCTTCCCCTGTTTGAATAAGCAATGTAATACTTTGGATCGAGTTCAATGGCTTTGCTGTAATCGGCAATGGCACCCTGATAATCGTTTTTGTTGTATTTGGCAATTCCTTTGTCGTTGAATGATTTGGCAGTTTGTGCGTAGCTGTTGCTGATTAGCAAAATGCTGACAAGAATCAGAATACTTTTTTTCATCTAAACGGATATAGTTATAAAGGTGAATAATCGATATTTTGCTTTTTCCCCGGCTAACAAAAGATTTTTTTCAGGTTAAAATTTCATTTTTCAAAGTTAATGTTAAAAATGAGACTCGCCGACTAAAAAAGAATTCGTTACCCCGTCACTTCGTTACTCCGTCACCCCTTCGGCAAGCTCAGGGCAGCGCCCGTTACCTCGTTACCCCGTTACCCCGTCACCCCGTTACCTTTTCAATAACCCTCTATTCCGACAAATAAAATAAAATCCAAAATATTTCCGTAAACACAAAAAATTACTACTTTTGCCGTCCCAAACTGTCCTGTGGTGTAATTGGCAACACGTCTGATTCTGGATCAGAAGAGTTCAGGTTCGAGACCTGACAGGACAACA
>JAIFNN010000154.1 GCA_020047715.1 Bacteroidota bacterium
TTGTTATCAAAAACTCCTTTTTGTCAGGGTGCTTGTAGCTAACTGAGATGCGCTTGCTGTCTGCGATTATTTTCAGGGATTCATTGCCTGCTGAAGCCGATTTGATCCTTCCGGCGTTCTCGCCTTCGAACACAATTTCGCCATGGAGATCACGGTCGCCGAAAAGTTGAATTTCGAGCTTCCCATCTGTTTCGGTAACACCAAGAATATCCGAAGTACTGTGCAGAATCGTAATCCCTGAGGATATCTCCAGACAAACCGGGCTCAGTATCCCATAAAGGGAAGGCATAAGCATTTCCGGTATGGTATAAGGAAATTTAACATTTTCGCCAGTTTTGGGATGGGTGTAATGTATAGAGCAGGAGTGATCTTCATTGTAGTAATTCCCCACAAAAAGAACTGCCGAATTGCTGTCGGTAAATCGCTCACGCACAGCAATGCTTTCACTGCCGGTAGATGCTTGTCGAAGTTTTGCACCCGATGTCTGGAGCAAGGCTTCGTAAACCGGTTTCTGTCCTTCCGTATCAAAGCCGATCCATGTTCCAAGATGAATAAGCGTTCCTTTACCTAGGGATTTTCTGAAGCCGCAGATATTCCTGTTGATGTTCCATGCAATAGCCTCGGCTCCCTGCAGTGATTCTTTTGTAAAGATTGACTGCGGGTTGGCGCATTTGATATCCTTCAGGCCGAAAACGTCGATGAGCGGCGAATCGATTACATCCTTTCCGGTGGGTGAAATTCCTATTGCATCACGGATTATGGTGCAGGGTTTTTGCGACATCTCCCGGTCGGGCAGGAAGGGGAAAATCACCATGTTGCCCCCGGCTTTTGCATAATCAACAATTGTTTGCTGATCTTTGGCGTTTACCTCATCGGTGCAGAACGACCATAACTGTTTGTATTTTTGAAGATCGGCAGCTGAGGATTTGCTTAGATCTGCCATATCGTAATCGATGTTAAGTATCTGAAGTACCTTCAGCAAACCATCGAAGTATGCCGGTCTGCGAATGGCGGAAGGGTTGAAAGTCAGTTCGCATGCCGCGTCAACCGGTCTTTCCAGTTCGGTGGCATAATAATGCGGGTAAAAAAGAATGCAGATTTCAGCTCTTCTTTTTGCTTCCACTATCAAACTCTCGGAGGTTTTCAAAACCTGATTCATCCGTTTCACCAGGGGGAAGGCGGTAGTGCGCTCGCCTTCAGCGGTAAGCGGGTTGAACCAGTAAAATGTTTCTCCCGAATAGCCTTTTCTCGAGGGATTTCGTCCCTGGGAGAACATGTAATAGTTCCATCCGGTTAGTCCGTTAGCAATGCTGGCCTTATAGAAAAGTTCCATTTCCCGGGGATTGGTAACTACATGGTACTCCCTTGATCCGCACTGGAATTCTGCCGCGAACAAGGGTTTGTTGCCCTGCATGGCACGGGTGATGTCGTTGATAATCCGGTCGTCGTGCAGATTGCGGTACGACATGAATTCGGGGATATGGTCAACTCCAAAGATAATCTCACTCTTATCTTCAAATAAATCCTCGTACATTGTGATGTTTACGGGGAATTCATAGCCGTTCCCATAGATCCAGCCGGGGAGGTTGTGATACAAGGGGACAGTTATTCCTCTTTCCCGTGCCAATGCGGTAAGCATTCTCAGATAATCGCCATAATACCTTCTCCAGAAACGATGCC
The DNA here is from genome assembly GCA_020047715.1 of Bacteroidota bacterium. Taxonomy (GTDB): domain Bacteria; phylum Bacteroidota; class Bacteroidia; order Bacteroidales; genus JACJXF01. The sequence continues at coordinate 1,681 of JAIFNN010000154.1, forward strand.
ATTCGTAATCGCGCCCGCGATCGGATTTCGAAGCGTACGGGAGTTTCCCATCGGGAGGCAGCCCGACCTGTGCGAAACTCTTGTAATCGGTTCCCCAGAGATTGTTCAGATCGGTAATAGAAGAGAAAAGACCAGTCAGATAGTCGATGAGTCGTTCCTTAACGCTGTTGCCATAATCGGCCTGATGCGCCAGCCATGAAAAAACACCGATCTCGTTGCATATCTGCATCATGATGACCGGACCGCCGGCGGATATTTCGCGTTCGCTTATGAAGGGCATGATATGGTCGTACCAAAGCGTTACTTTCTCAAGGTATTTTTCATTGAAGAGGCTGATCCCGTCGCTTGGAAAGATTTCGCCCTTGCTGTTGCGCATTTTAGCTTCGGATGCATATTTTTCCATAAACCAGTCGGGCAGTCCGGCCCCCCGATATTCAGCCAGGATAAACGGTCCGGGCTTGAGGATGCAGGTTAATCCGTGTTCCTGGCATTTTTGTACCCAGGACTTTAGGTCGCGCTCGGGGCAAGAGAGTCCTTCGAAATCGAAAACGCCTTCTTCGGCCTCGTGCCACGCCCAGGGAACATAGCTGCTGATAGTTGTTAAACCGGCCTCTTTGGCTGCATCGAGATGCAAATCCCAAAGATCGCGCTTTACCCGGAAGTAGTGAATCTCCCCCGAATTCAGAAACACCTTTTTGTTGTTGAGATAAAAGCTATCTCCCTTTATGCTGAATGTCATTATTTGATTTTTTTAAATCCATTATAAAATTTTACCCGCCCGCCTCTGCGTGGCACTTATCGGTGAACAGCTAGGCTCTCTGCTTGAGGAGTGACTTTATTTCATGACTCCGTTTTTCAGTAAGTGAGTATCTGAAAATAAAGAAAAAGGAAAAAATGCTCAACAAAAGCGGCAACCCGATCTCAACCACACGCATCATTAAAAGGGTATAGGGAGTTTGTTGCGTAAGCTTGAAAATCTCGGCCTCAATAGATCCGAATTCTTCGTCCAGCATGTCCAGGGACTGGCTTGTATTTATAGCTGCAAGCCTTTGGTTTACACCCGTGCTGTTCAGGAGTATCTTGTTGTAATGTTCCTTGCTGTTTTGGGTTTCGAGGGATTTGATTTCCAGATGCGACATAAGCTCAAAAGAGGTCATTCTGGCCTTGTCCAGCTTCACTTGAAGTGTAAGTGGAATTGTGGCTTCAACAATGCTGTTTAGCACTTCGCTGTTAGCCTTGTTTCCCAAACTGTCGAGTTGCTGCTGTACTTTTTTCAGTTCCTCTGCTGTAACCTGCAGTGAGGCCTGTACTTCTGAAACAAGATTTTTTCGCTGCTCCAGTTTTGCGCCTGCAGATTGACCGGAATGATCCTGCATCCTCAAAGATTCTTTTTCCAGATACTTCAGGTATTCAGTTGATTCGTCAATAGCCTTTGAGCCAAGCGTTTGGGTTTTCCTGAGTAATGCAGCATAGCTGTTTTCGTCAATTACCTGGTCTTCTCCGGACTTTGTGATCTTCAGGATGAATTCCCAAATTTTCGATTTGTCGATCACTTTTTCCTCATCCCCTTGCCAGGTGGCAATCTCGCTGCGCATCTCGCCAATACTTCCCTGGATATTGTCGACCTTGGTAACCTGCACCTCATCGAACAGAGTAAACACGATAAGTGCGCCCGCAACAAAGCTCGCAAGTGCGGTTCCCATTTTTATAAACCACCAGAAAATGGAGTAAAAGCTGCCTTCGGAGCGGTGGCCTGTCTTAAGCTCGTCTTCGTCGCAGATGTCTCCCACCATCGACGAGCCCAGGGTGAAGAAGAACAACATTCCGGCAGAAAGGAGAACGGTTGGGATGATTATCAGGAAGGGATGAGCCGGGTTGTAGCATACTATTTTCGAAAGTTGCGCAAGCACCATCAGGGATATGGCTATGATAAGAGTTTTGCGTTTGCCCAGTCTCGGACTAATCCAGTTTAGCGGAAAAACCGACAACACGCCGGTTATGGCCCAGATGGTACCGTTGATTCCAAGCAGTGTGGCCCCGGCGACCTTATCTCCCCCGAAAATATAAAAAATAGGTATGTAGGAACCCAGCAAACTCACGAAGTTGAAGCCCATGGCAAGCGTGAAGATGGTGAGGGTAAGCATTATAAAGTTTTTGTTGCGGGTGGTGCGTTTCATGTCTTCCCAAAAAGGCGTTTTCTCCTGGGTGGAGACCTTCTTGAACCCCGGCTCACGCAACTTGAAAAACCACCAGAAGGAGAGGGGAATCAGGACTGCTGCGATAAGTATCGATACGTACCGCATGCCGTCGGCCTCGTTTCCTCCGGGACCTTTGAAAACTTCGAGGCTTGCGAGTGCGAAAAGCCAGGGAGTACTCATGGCAAAGAGGTTGCCCACAAAGCTCTTTGCGCTGAACAGTCGCGTACGCTCATGGTAATCGGTTGTCATTTCCATTCCCAGGGCTCCATGAGGGATCTCGAAAATATTAACTGCGGTGAAAAAGATTAGGAGAGTCACAAGGATATACGATAGTTGAAACCATTGGAATCCCGCTTCAGTGGGGAACCATACGCGTACCATGTCTCCTTTCGGGATCCACCATATCGCCACGAAGGAAATTGCAACGGCTATCCCTCCCAAAAGCAGATAAGGCCGACGACGTCCCCAACGGGTCCGGGTATTGTCGGAGAGGTGGCCGATGATGGGGTCGGAAAGCGCATCCCAGAGGCGGGGAATAATTAAGATGACCCCGAGCCAGAAAGCGCTTAATCCCAAACTTATATTTCCCATCAAGCCCACCAAAATGCCGGCGACATTAAAGAGCGCAATAGGAATGATGCCTCCGGCGCCATAAGCAGCCATCTGGGTAAAGGAGATACGATCTTCCGGCAATGTTTTGTGATCCGTACTTTTGTTCTCTTCTGACATAGGGTTGCGTGGTTATTTGTATATTTTTGAATGATCAGTCTGCAGTGTAATAGATAACAACTTCAGCAGGTAAAGTTTTTACAGGGATTGCCTTTTCATTAAAACCGTCAATTTCAAGATCGTTCACGGTAACTTTTACAGGGAGCCTGGACCCGTTGAAGTTTTTTATAATCATGCCGTTTTCCGGAAGTTTCAAATCCCCCGAGATAGAGAAAACGTATTTTTCCTGATCTTTCTTAATCGAGTAAGAGATTTCGCCATAATAGGTGGGCAGATTTTCAACCGACATTCCCTCGGGGGAGTCAATCCAGTCCTGATAAAGCGCAGAAGCCAGAACAAGAGATTGATCATATTCGTTTTCGTAAACAAACATTGTACGCACAGCATTTATAAAGTCGCTACCCACCCAGGTGTGCGGCATGTCGCCGATGAAATGCGGGGTAAGGGGATCTTTCCAGACCACTTCGGCCCAATGGTACCAGCCCTGTGGACGCTGGTCGTTCAGAAAGAATTCTATCAACTCGTGGGCCTTTTCAGGTTGATCCAACAGGATAAACGAACCAATCAGGCGATTTTCATAGGGAGTGTAATTTATCAATTCAAGATTTCCGTCCCTCCTGTTTTTGAAAAATTCGTAATATTTGTCAAAGGTATTGTAAATCTGCGGCTTTGGAAGGTTTATAAGTTCGTTGCAGGGTGTGAGGGCAATGGTGGTTGAGGTAGCATCGAAATCGCCCAACTCAACGCAGCCGGGAACATAATCGATATTCCTGGTTTTCATGGCAAGCTGCAAGGAGTTATAGAGGTTTTCCCTAAAAGTATCCCTAAGTTTTGCAATTCTTTCGTACGAGTCTTTTTCACCCAGAATTTTCTGGATCTCTGCGGCATCCTTCAATCCTTTCATCGTAAAGAAATTGTCCCAATAGGAATGCATGGGCTTTGCCGAGTAACCCTCGTGTGAAATGGATTCCGGAACCAGACCGTAATAAGCGCGGACGCTGTCGTTCCCGAATTTAAAATGATCGGTAGACCTTTCGGCAACCAGCGATTCGATATAATTCACCGCCCTTACTACATTTTCGTTTTTCGAACGGAGAAAGGCCGTGTCTTGCGTGAAATTGAAATACTCGCGGATTAAATAAATCATCTCGCCGTGACTGTCGTTTTC
>JAIFNN010000094.1 GCA_020047715.1 Bacteroidota bacterium
AGTCCGTTGGTATTCAAATCGTGAAGCATCGCCCGGATCTTTTTCAGTAGTTTGCGGTTTACATTGACCTTTTCATTCACCGTGATACCGGTTACGGTTTGCCTGCTGCCGGATGATCGTATTCTCAGCTTCTTCTCATTGATCCTGAAATTGTTTTTCTGTATCAGGCTGATAATGTCCAGAAGGGTGTCGGTGGAAATTATGGAGTTGGATGAAAAGGTCAGATCGTCGGCATAGCGGGTGTAGGCTAATGATTTTTCCTTTGAAAAGCGGATCAGTACGGCATCAAGTCGTCGGCAAATAAAGTTGGAGATAACAGGGGAGGAGGGAGCTCCTGTGGGAAGCCGGCCTTCGTAGGTAGTGAGAAGGGTGAGAGCTGTGGCAATCTGATCGCTGAACTGAAAGGCCTTTGAAAGAAACACATCCTTAACCATGCGGGCAGAAATCCCCGGAAAAAAATCCTGAAGATCGATATTCAAAACATATTTTTTCCCGGTATGCACCTTTGCGTTTGCCACGATGTTGCAATGTCTTCCTAAGTAACGGGGGTTAATGACAAATCCGTGAACTTCCTCCGGTTTAATCCATAAATAATATGCCTGAAGATAATAGTTCAGCCTTTTCTGGATTTTTTTCAGTTCCGGTGCCGGAGCAAAAATTTCCCGGGATCCTCCTCTCTTTTTTTCGATCTGGTAATGCTGATAGGAAGGGTTATTGAAGAGAATCTCAAGATTGGAAATTTGTGTTTTTAAAAACCCGCTAAGTTCGACAGGTTCCTCAATAGAAAGAAAACGCAACGCATGGATCTCATGTTTCTTAAAGGGTCTGGAAGATTTCAAATCTCCATTGAAAATAGCAGATTCGCATCGCCGAATCACCGATTTATTATTCCTGGCAAATGCCGCTATTACTTGGGGAGATTTCATATATTAAAAAAAATGAGCCATTGCTGATTATCTTTGAAAATAATACCATGTTTATGAGAAGCGGAACGAAGTGAGCATCGCAATAAACATACAATGTTTAACTTAACCACTTCAATCCGGGTTGCAGGAACACAACCTCAAAGTCGTAATCGTTTGACTCATAATTTTGAAGCAATGGCTCAATATTTTGGTTTTAAAAAGGATTATCTATTTCGTCTAACCGGCTACCTGAAAACGTAAAATTCGACTTGCCGGGAACTGGTTCTTTGAATGAGGTGAACTTGGAATCCGTCATCAGACTTATATCCCCTAGCATTCCATTCCTGCTTTTTGCTACAATCAACTCCACCACCCCTCTTGTGCTTTTACCCTCATCATCCACTTCAAGGCCATACAATTCCGGCCGGTGAATAAACAGTACTTTATCGGCATTCTGCTCAATGGCTCCGCTTTCGCGTAAATCCGACAATTGCGGATGTTTGTTCCCTGAGCGCAGTTCAACAGCTCTGCTTAGCTGACTGGAAGCGATAATGCATACATTATGGTCGCTCGCGATCTTTTTAAGCTCCCGGCAAATGTGACTTAGCTCCAGTTCGCGAGTGTTGTAATGCCTGCTGGAACCCATCATTTGAAGGAAGTCGATCATAATGACCTTAATTCCCTTCTCTTTAATCTGCGTTTCACAATAATCCCTAAATTCCGAAACTGAATTTCTATAACCTTCACTAACAGTAATATTCAATTTCTTCATTTCTGTTTCGAGGGATCTGAGTTTATTAATTTCCTCAACGGTAAATTCATGCATTAAAATTTTATATGTAGCCACTCCCGACAGACAGGCCATAAACCGGCTGGTGAGTATAAAATCAGTGAGATCATAACTGAAATACAAAAGAGGATTTGTTGGGGAAATATTTATTGCCAGATTAACCAGCAGCTGTGTTTTACCCATAGATGGCCGCCCTCCGATAACAACAAGCTCCCCCGCACCAAAACCACCGATAAGATTGTCGAGGCTTTTCCAACCCGTTTTTATGACATGATAATACAGTTCTTTATTATCAAAAGCTTTAACGCTCTGCCCATACAATTCAGAAAGTGTTTTTGCTTCTTTGGGAGGCTCGTTGTGGAGGTCCGATTCAAGAAGTATTTTCTTTACCTGGTAAAGGATGCTCTTCTCATCGGCATTCGGATTGCCGAGGGTGTTTTTCAGGCGGGAAATAATGTCGCTGTTCATAAACTAAAGGTAAGGATTTTGGGAATTGGATTTTGGGGTGTTGATAAATATTGTTCATTGTTCAGGAGATATATAACAATCCAATTTCCCAATCCAATCTTTCAATGACAATGCGACTCCTTGCAATGCATTACTTTGGTTTTCCGGGTTTTACCGCAATAGTTCCATGGGAGATGGTTCTAGATTTATCATCCTTCCAATTTGCCGGATTGGCAATGATATATTTCGAAATTCGTTGAAATGATTCATCGTTTCGGATAATGTGATCGTAAAATCGGGATTGCCATGCGAAATTGGAATGGATTTTTCGGGCGGATATGGTGCATATGCGTTTGTATTGATTAATTGCAATAGAGACGCCCAAATTGGGCGTCTGTACGCCCATATTGGGCGTTTGTGAGGCCAAATTGGGCGTCTGTACGCCCAATATGTGCGTCCGCGCCGCCATCCCATCATTATCATCATCATTCCTATTAATAATCAAAATCCCATGCACATGATCCGGCATCACCACAAACGCCCCCAATTCCATGAATGTGAAATGTTTGGGTATTTCGTGCCAAAAATGTTCGGCGAATTTTCCGATTTCCGATAAATTCATTTTTTTGTCGTGAATCTCCCCAAAATAATGAAATCGATTGTGGGTGCAAATGGTAATAAAATACGAACCATTCGATGCATAATCCCAATTTTTGAGTCGGGCAGAAGGTATGCGGTATTTATTTAGAAATTTTTCGGGCATTTTATGTGCAATTCATTAAGGCTTATAAAACCGATAATCTATAATCCTTAATGTGCTGAGAAATCAAATCTCGGTGTGTAATTGCAAAAAATATTTCCGCAGAAACAAATTGATATGAGACAAGCCATGCGAAAAAATCAGGAGGAAAATAATTTTGGATGCAATCGCGGTTTTGGGATCATTTCATTCGCAAAACACCTGAATTTTACAGCATCCGCAATTATATCATAAATAATCCGGGGAATTTGGGAAAAAAATAAACAATGATTTCAGATCCAAATAAAATAGTCCTAATTTTGATATAAAGTCAGCATTTTTTTGATTCCGTCTTTTAATAAAAAGGAATATGAAGAATATTCAATAACAAATAACACAGTAGCTTGAGAATTTTTTTGATTTTTATTCTGACTATGTTTAGTTTAGAAGCCGTCGCACAAGCCCAAGATACACAGGGCGAATGGTATAATGACTTTATTTCTAACTATGGATTGGATACTAAAGATTCGAAACCTGAAATGATTGACTATGATTTCTCAGAATTGTTTCTAAAAACTTCATCTGCGAAAATTTATGGAGTAATTGGAGATGATATGCAAAGAATCCAGATTAAATGGATCTCAATAAACAAAGACCCCAATAATCCTGAGAACTATTATGTTTTTGGAAAAACGAAAGTCAAAGCTAACGTCTGTGAATTTACAGGAATACTCAAAATCAAAACGATAAGGCTTTATCCGGATGGAAAATACGATATGCCATTTCGAAGCACAATAAATCCTGAAAAAATTGGAGTATTGTTTTGCGATTACACCTTGACGGAAAATTCAAAAGAGCTGCATGTTGGCGTCTTTCAAGGGATATCAGCAACAGATTTTTATCTGAATAACGACACTTTATCCTATAACGACCTGAGAAGTAGCGATGACGATATGACCAATAATCAATTTGTTGGAACCTGGACGGCTTATAAGGCTGGATCTCCTAAGATTTGTAATTGGGGAGACTACAGAGTACCAAATGTTACAGGATTTGATTGCGGTGCTGCGGAATTTAGCCCATGCGAAGAATTTGTGAAAAATGGATGGGGAAATTTTAAATTGGCTAGTACGGATTGGCAGGAAAACGAAGAAATAAAGAATGCCAGAGAAATTGAGAATGATGAGTGGTGGAAATAAAGCCAAAAAACAAACTATAATTGATACAGGAATATTTTTGGAAAAAACATAGAAATCAGAAAATTTAAATAAGTAGTATATGTGGTTTATTATCGGCCTAATTCTTACCATTTTCATTTACATATTAATAAAGTTTCGTAACAGGCAACTTCTAGAAACTGTTACTTATTCAAACAGAGGTACAAGATCAGAAAGAGATCTTGTATTGAGACTTTTGAAACATAGAATACCTGCACAAACAATCTTTCACGACTTATACCTTAAAAAAAGTAACGGGGAATTTTCTCAAATTGATCTGGTGGTTGTAACAAAGGTGGGTATCATAGTTTTCGAAGTAAAGGATTTCAGTGGTTGGATTTTTGGAAATGGGAATCATTCCCAATGGACTCAAGTTTTAGCATATGGGAAATCAAAATTCCGATTCTACAATCCTATAATGCAGAATAATGGCCATATTAAACATTTAAAGAAACAACTCAGGCAATTTGAATCCATACCATTTTATTCCGTGGTAGTGTTTTATGGCGATTGCGTTTTGAAAGATGTAAGTTTTGTACCCGAAGGAACTTTTCTTGTAAAATCGAAAAGAGTTTTTGAGGTAATTAAGATCATTGCAAATAATAATGAAGCAGCTCCATATACAGATAAACACGAGGTATTACGGGTATTACAAAAAGCTGTGTTAAACGGGGGAAACGTGAAAACACAAATTGAGCATATTGAAAATATTGAGGATATGTTGGGGAAGCATAGGGTTTTTGATTGAAAGGATTTTCAAAATGCCCTATTTCACTTATTATCTTTCGATAAATTTTTAAGAATTAAAATAAGTTGCTTCATTGCATCTGTTATGAATTTTATTTTCCAAAAATTCATCGATTTCTCCCCCTATTCACCACATACCTTCGCAATCCGGTCTTTTATTTTTTGTTCGAAGATTTCTATTAGTTGTTTGTTGGCGTTTACAAGGTTTTGTTCTTTTTCGAGTTGGATAATGATTTCCATTTGTATGTCTATTGATACTTTGGGCACTTTAATTTGAGATATTTGCTTTAAAGATAGATTTGATTGAGCTACACCGACTTTTATTTTTTCCATTTCATTTTGAACATTGGCTGACATTAAGTAATTTTTTAAAAAGGCGGGTTCAAAATTATCCTGTGAACGTATTATGGCAAGAGCTTGGTTATTATTTGCAGGAATCAAACTTGAATTAACCATACCAACAATACCCAATGATCCAGCAATAGAAAACAGAATATCATTAACTTGAAGCTGACTGCGTTTTAAGCTTTTATGGCATTCTTCATTAATATGGGATAATTTTTCAGACGAAATAGTCCCATCAGTATTAATATTTTCAATTTTAATAAAATTAATACCGGATTCTTGCCATTTAAAACCATTGGTAGTAGGGGTTGTACCTTTTGTGATGTGCTCACAAATCTCTCCCAACTCCACCATCTCCCACCCCTCATCAATTTCAATTTTAGGCTTGTAATTCTCAACTACCATTTTTGCCCCATCGATTATTTTTTGGTAGGCTTCTATTTCAGATACTATTTCTTGTAAGATGGAAAGTGGGGGAAGGGGGATTTTTAGAGAAGCCACATCCGATTGATTTATACTGGGATATGCACCTTTACCCATCATAGAAATCTTTGCGTGAACCCT
>JAIFNN010000217.1 GCA_020047715.1 Bacteroidota bacterium
AACCAAAGATTTAAAGTCTTTCCCACCAATTAAACCTCTTGGTCCCGCCCATGAAAACAAGCGATTCCAAATGCTCTCGAATAGTTTATCATCGCCCTTGTATGGGCCAATGTGCCTGATATAAGCAACTGTCATTTTCGGAAGTTCTTTGACCTCCACACTTTTGTTTAGTTTCATTTTTGTCCTCCATTTAATGGTTCTTAATTCATGACAAAAATATTGTGTTGGCTTATCTTCGGCTTGATGACTTTTGCTATCCTGTTGACTTAAATTGCTATTTTTTGATTTTTTGGCTCTGTATTGGGAAGCAGAGATTTGAAAATAATTCTTAAAATTTCGCGAAAAAATTGAAAGATCAGAAAACCCGCATTTTTGAGCAATCCCGGAAATGCTTTCCTTTTTATTCATTACGATCAAGGTTGCTGCCCGTTCAATTCTTACCCGCAAAATAAACTGGAAGGGGGTTTCTCCAACAATTGAGTAAAAGATACGGTTAAAATGAAATTTGGAAAAATTTGCCACTGATGCCAATTCTTCCAATGTCATTGGCTTTTCAAGATTTGATTCTATATAATCAAATGTCTTGTTTATTCTGGCTATGTATTCGGAGTGTGTAGTTTTTGCCTCAACCATTAAAATATAAAAATTGCTTGGTTTGTTTACTCAACAAGAAGTACTCTTTATACTATTATCGCTATTTGTTTTTAATCAAGATTCTTAAAATCAGCAAAGCAAAAACAAAAGTTAAAATCGAAAAAAACTTTTCAAAATTTGTTTGAGCAAATAAATTCCCGATCGTGTTCAAGGTAAAAATACCAAGGAAAATCCAAAGCATAATGTTAATTAATTTTCCTTTTACGTTTTTCAACTTTAAGGAAAGTACCCAAATCAAAAACAGGTTAATGACAATGGATATGCCTTCAAAAACATACATCTCCTGATCGGATTTGAGTCGTCCACCCCATGCAATATTGAAAGGAATTATCTTAACTATTATCAAAAAGTGGAAAACAATCACTAAGGACAATAGTCCTATCAATAGTTTAATGGCATTATTCTGGCTAATCATAATTATGGCTTAAAATTGCTTGATCAATAATCCTTTAATAAATCCTGTGTGATTCATTTGTATTGTCTTTTAATTTTAAAATAACAGCTCTGCTAAACACTATTTTCGGCTTTTCCACAACTTCAAACCCTTCAGCTAATAGTACATTAATCATTTCCTGATAAACCTGTCTTGTAATATGAAACCTGGGCTCCACAATGTAAAGCATTCCATCAGGTTTAAGGATGGTCTTTAATTCTTCAAACAAATTGGATCTATTGATTTCGTGGACAACATAAAAAGCCAGAATAATATCGGCTTTTTTGTTAAGATTTAATGAGTGGAAGTCTGCTTTGTGAAGAATAATCTTTGATTCAAAGGGTTGATTTCTGATTTTGTTTTTCACAATATCAAGCATTCCTTGCTGAACATCAACTGCAATAACTTTCCCTGAATTACTTAAGCGTTTTGCAATTTCGATTGTGAAAAAGCCCGGGCCGCAACCCAGATCAACAGCAATAATATCACCATTGAAATGGGATGATAAAATCTTTTTAGGATTTTGAATGAAACGGCGGAAAAGATTATCCAACATTCCGGCTTTTTCAACAGGACAAATTTTCTGATGGATTGCTTGGTTCATTGAAATAAGTCTATTTTAGGATGTACTCAATAAGTATTGTCGATGAAAAGTGCAGCTCATCTTCAAATCGTTCTGATTTTACCGATCCCACATTTTTGCACAAATACTCCTTAAATATATTACTACCATTATCGGGAGAATACTCGAAAACTATACAATTAAAATCGCCGGCAGGTGTTGAAATTTACAATCCCTTTAACTGCCGGATAAAATTATCATAAATCCCAACTATTTCCCCTTTAAAATTATCGTTGCTTAAATGTGTTTTCATAAAAGCATCTGTATCCTTTTTATGTTCCTCAGGTAAAACCAGGCCGATAGGAAAAGCTTCGCAGTGAATACATTTCTCTCCTGTCAGTTTTTTAACCTCATTAAAAACAAGATTGTGTCCGAATTTTTGGTCTTTTTGCTCAAAAGTGCTACCGCAACACGATACAAATACCATTTTATTGATTTTGTCACTATGCTTAATCACAAAATTCTTCAATGGCACAATAAGCTTCCCCATCCAGATTGGTCCGCATAAAATCACTTTATCGTAATCTTCCGCTCTGACTTTAAGTTTACGATTTCCGAAATTTATTCCCATTAACATTAACAAATGTGAATTAAGGCGTGGTTTAATTTCTTCAATCCCGCATTTCAGATCGGTGGCAATTCTGTTTGCCAGATAGCGGTTGCTGCCTTTGTGGGAATAATAATAAACGATTGTTTTCATAATTACAGCAGTGGGATAAGATTCGGGATGACACTTTTATTCATCAGCATTCCCATCAATTGTCTCAATAGACCCGTCATCCCGATAGCTAATCTCTACAATTTTCATGCTGCGCAGCCATGTTTTTCCGCCCGAAAGTTTACTGTCGTGATGAAACAGATACCATTTCCCTTTAAACTCAACAATTGAATGATGGGTTGTCCAACCTACCACAGGGGTAAGAATGACTCCTTTGTAAATAAACGGACCATAAGGGTTGTCGCCGATGGCATAGCAAAGCAGATGCGTATTTCCTGTTGAATAGGAGAAGTAGTATTTGTCCTTGTATTTGTGCAGCCAGGGAGCTTCAAAAAATCGTCGGTTCTCATCGCCTGTTTTAAGTGGATTTCCATACGAGTCGAGAACGACAACATCACGCGGCTCTTCTCCGAACTCCAGCATATCATCAGAGAGTTTGGCAACTTTGGCGAATAAGGCAGGCTCATCAGGCTTACGAAGGTCGTCGTTATTTTCGTACTTGCCGGTTTTATAACGTTGCAGCTGACCTCCCCAGATACCTCCCCAGAAGATATACTTACTCCCATCATCATCGGTAAAGACAGAGGGATCGATACTGAAACTGCCCTTCATGGGATCAGGCAAGGCTTTGTAGGGTCCTTCGGGTTTGTCGCTGATGGCTACTCCCAAATGGAATATATCCAACTTGTCTTTCACCGGGAAATACATGAAGTATTTGCCATTTTTGAATGCAACATCGTTCGACCACATTTGCCGGCCCGCCCATGGCACATCCTTAATGTCAAGGGCCACACCATGATCTATCGCAATGCCATCAGGATCGTCCATGGAATATACATGATAATCGCGCATATCGAAATGGGCACCGGTATCATCTTCCGGAATACCCGATTCAATATCGTGGGAAGGGAATATGTAAAGCTTCCCGTTAAAGACATGTGCTCTTGGATCGGCGGTATATATGTCTTTGAATAAATGTCGGGGTTTGTTTGCCATAATAAAATGCTTAAACTGCCTTAGCGGCTTCAATAATCTTAGCCACAGCAGGCTTAGGCTGAAGTTCCCGGTCGAACAAAAGGGGATAATCCTTACGTCCACGAACAGGCCAGTTGTTTCGCCATGTCTGATTGTCGTGCACGCCCCAGAGTGTTACCCGGCTTATCTTATCGCTATGTTTGAGGAAAAGCTCAAAGAAATCGGCGTAACGCTTATTCAGTTTATCGGACATCTCAGTCGAAAGGCTGTCGGGGAAAGGGTTGTATTCTTCCTGCAGCTCAAAATTTGTTGATATTTCAGCTGTTACCTGCTGTGATGGCCAGGGTAAAACCGTAATATCCATTTCGGTGATCATCACTTTAACTCCCAATTCAGAAAAGGCCACAATGCTTTTTTCGAATTCGCCAATGTCCGGAACATCGATATTCAGGTGGCCCTGCATTCCGATAGCATCAATTCTAATCCCCTTTTCCTGAAGACCTTTTACCATTTTTATAACACCTTCGCGCCGGCCGGGATTCGACATGGAGTAATCGTTATAGTACAATTCGCAGTCGGGGTCGGCTTCATGTGCAAATCTGAATGCCATTTCGATATAATCTTCGCCGATAATCTGGAGGAATTTGCTATTGCGATAATCACCATTGTCTTCAATGGCTTCGTTTACCACATCCCAGCCTTTTACGCGGCCCTTGTAACGACCTACCAGGGTCTCTATGTGGGTTTTCATGCGGGCGATCAATGTATCACGCGACACATCATTACCTTCTGCATCAACAAACAGCCATCGTGGTGCCTGGGAATGCCAGATAAGGGTGTGGCCGGTTATCCACATGTTGTTGTCTTCTCCGAATTTCACAAAACGGTCGGCATCTTCGAAAGTGAATACACCCTGCTCGGGTTGTATTAATGCGCTCTTCATGCAATTTTCAGCCACAATGGCATTGAATTGGGAAATGATCAACTCATTTTCAGCGGAATCGGAACTTGGTATTTGGCTCGTGTTCAGCGCAGTTCCAATATAGAATTTATCTTTAAGCGCTTCTTTCAAGGTGACTTCTTTTTGTTTTGCAGTTGTGCATCTCATTAAAATTGTTGATGAGATGATTAACAATCCGAGGATAAAAATTATTTTCTTCATGCTGTTATTTATTTGGCTCTTCTTTCTTTCAATTCGGTTTCAATTTCCACTTCCATTTTTTTATCAATAAAATAGAAGAAAAGCAGCCCGAATCCAATAAGGAAAGGGATGGATGGATATACGCTCACAAGCATTTTAGCCCCTTGTACAACCGATTCATTCTGAACAATTTCCTGGCCGGCAATGGCGGCTTCTTTTCCAACATATCCATAAAGTCCCAATATCCATGTTACCAAAGCACTCCCGATTGAAAGCCCGGCCTTAAGTCCGACCATCATGGCTGAAAAGATTATTGCTGTTGCCCTGCGGTTGGTTTTCCATTCTGAATAATCCGCAACATCGGCAATCATAGCCCAAAGAATGGGAATGGTTATTCCATAGGTAAATCCATGCAAGATTTGCGAGCCGAACATCAGAAGAACATTCTGAGGCTTAAAGAATACAAAGATCAGGACAAACAGGGTGGCTGCCAGCAAGCCATACTTATAAACATCGCGTTTCCCATATTTATCAGCAAGTTTTTTTGAGAGGGAGATGCCAACAATCATGAAGATAATCCCCCCTGCATTGAACAATCCCAAACCGGCAGATACCGGATCAGAACCGAAAAAATTGATACCCAGGCCGGATAAGCCTGCAATTACAGGACTAATAAAGTCTGCAAGAGCCTCTTTATCTACATAACTGAAAAAGTAATATACATAAGAGCTACCCTTCATAGCCAGGGTAATAAACACCAAAACAGTTAGCGACAGCATGATGATCCACGGCCTGTTTCTGGAAAGATCCAATAAGTCATCTTTTATGGATGATTTTTGCTCCACTGTGGGAACAATTCGCTCTCTGGTTGTAAAAAAGGTAATCAGCAACAAGAATGTTCCTATTATCGCCATCCATGTCATTACTTTTTCAATTCCGGAAGCCATGTCTCCATGCCCGGCATAAATGATTATCGGCAACATAAATACCTGCACGAAAAACTGAGCAAACATTACCGCCACAAAACGATAAGATGAAATGCTGTTTCTTTCGCCCATGTCGCCCGTAAGTACTCCGCTTAAAGCGGAGTAAGGTAAATTGCTCGACGCATAAAGCAACAGCAACAAAGTGTAGGTAACCGCCGCGTATATCAGTTTACCTTTGTATGAAAAATCGGGCGTTGAAAATGCAAGAATCGCCACAACTCCCATCGGTATAGATGTATACAGTATCCATGGTCTGAATTTACCCCATCTTGAATTGGTTCTGTCGGCAAGAACTCCAACAATGGGATTAAATAAAAATGCAGCAACCAGACCAACAATAAGCGTTACTAATGAAGTATCAGCAGGTGTAAGTCCATAAATATCGGTGTAAAAAAAAGCCAGATAAGTAACCAAGGTCTGGAAAACCAGATTAGCGGCCAAATCGCCCAGGCTATAGCCAATTTTCTCAACAATGGATAGTTTTTGAGAGCTTGAATTCATGTGTTTACTGAGGATTAATAGTTTAGTAGTAGTTGATAGCTGGAAAGGTAATAATTTTTTTGCCTCCCCAAAGAAAAGAAATTATTTTCGTACCTTTTCCTCCCCGATTTGTAAAAAACAAATGGGGCCTTTAAACAGAATAATTCCATGGCAAAAAAGTCAACTACAGACAGCACCGGGACGAAAAGCACCCCGGTAAAAACTATCGATGTGCGTGCAGGTATGGATATGAACTCCCTGAAACAAGCAGTTACCGAACATCTGTTTTACCAGCAGGGAAGAAACATTGTGAATACTTCACTTAATGATTTGTACATGGCCATTTCCTATACGGTGCGCGACAGGCTCCTGCAGCGGGAACACAGGACGATGAACGCAGTGTTTGATAATGACGTAAGGCTGGTAAGTTACCTTTCTGCCGAATTTCTTCTTGGCCCCCAATTAGGCGTTAACCTTATCGCTCTTAATATGTTTGATGAGATGAAGCAGGCTGTTGAAGAGCTTGGTTTTAATTTCGATGAGGTTATTGCTCAGGAAGAAGAACCCGGACTTGGAAACGGTGGGCTGGGGCGTTTGGCAGCTTGTTATATCGACTCCCTTGCCACTCAACAAATACCTGCTATTGGCTATGGAATACGCTATGAATTTGGCATCTTCGACCAGGAGATCCGTGATGGATGGCAGGTGGAAAAAACCGACAAATGGTTGCGCAAAGGCAATCCCTGGGAAAGTGCCAGGCCTGAACTCTCCGTGAATGTCAGTTTCGGTGGCCATACCGAGTCGTACATGGACGAGCTGGGCTATAAACGTTACCACTGGAAACCAGCGTATCTGGTGACAGGGATACCTTATGACACCCCTGTGATGGGATATCATGTTTCATCCTGCAATTTTCTTCGCCTGTGGAAGTCTGAAGCCGAGGAATCATTTGACTTTTCATCCTTTAACCAAGGCGATTATTACAAGGCGGTTGATTACAAAGTGAAGTCGGAAAATATCAGCAAGGTGCTTTATCCAAACGATGAGATGCTTCAGGGGAAAAAGCTCCGGCTCAAACAGCAATACTTCTTTGTTTCCTGTTCATTGCAGGATATGATGAGAATTCACCTGAGGTTGGATGGAAAGCCACAGGATTTTCACAAAAGATGGGCTATACAACTTAATGATACACATCCTGCAGTTTCTGTGGCCGAACTTATGCGCTTACTGGTTGATGAACATAAAGTTGATTGGGACACTGCCTGGGATACAACCCGCAAAACATTCAGCTATACCAATCACACCCTGCTTCCTGAGGCACTCGAAAAATGGTCTGTTGGCCTCTTTGTATATCTGATACCACGCGTGCTGGAGATTATTTATGAAATTAATTATCGCTTTCTAAAAGAAGTAAGCAACAAGTTTCCGGGAGATGCAGGTAAATTGTCGCAGATGTCGATTATTGATGAGACGGGAGGAAAATATATCCGTATGGCGAACCTTGCCTGTGCAGGCAGCTTTGCAATAAACGGGGTGGCTGCCCTGCACACTGAACTACTTAAGCAACAAGTGTTGCATGACTGGGTGGAAATGTTCCCGGAGCGTTTTCACAATGTTACCAATGGGGTAACGCCACGACGTTTTATGGTATTGAGTAATCCGGGATTAAGCAGGCTTATTTCAGATTCAATTGGCGATAAATGGCCCGGCAAGCTTGATGAGCTGCGCAAGTTGGAGCCGCTTGCTACCGATCCTGCTTTCATGGAGAAATTCAGGAAGGTAAAACTGGAAAACAAAAAGCAATTAGCAAGTCTGATAAAGGAAAGGACGGGAATAATCGTTGATCCTGCTTCCATGTTTGACATTCTGGTTAAGCGTATTCACGAATATAAACGGCAACACCTTAATGTACTTAATATCATTACTCGCTACCAGCGCATAAAGCAGAACCCGGGAATTGATATTGCTCCCCGCACTTTCATTTTTGGCGGAAAGGCAGCTCCGGGATATCATACAGCAAAACTAATCATCAAACTCATCAATTCGGTGGGAGAAGTGGTAAACAACGACCCTGATGTAAAAGACCGGCTAAAAGTGGTTTTCTTTCCTGATTTCAATGTTACCAATGCACAGCATATTTACCCGGCAGCAGATCTTTCAGAACAGATTTCAACTGCAGGAAAGGAGGCCAGCGGTACCGGAAATATGAAGTTCTCCATGAACGGAGCCCTTACTATCGGAACACTCGATGGCGCCAATGTTGAGATACGGGAAGAAGTGGGCGATGAGAATTTCTTCCTTTTCGGACTCACCGCTTCCCAGGTGGATGAAGCAAAACGAAACGGTTATAACCCACACTTCATTTATGATCATAATGAAGAGTTAAGAGAAGTGATTAACCTGATCAATTCCGGCTTTTTCTCCAAAGGCGACATTAATCTGTTCAAGCCCATCACTGATAATCTGCTGTGGCATGATCCATTTATGCTTATGGCCGATTACCCCCTCTATATTGCATGCCAGGACATTGTTGCGAATACCTGGAAGCAACCTGACAAGTGGGACAAGATGGCCATTATTAATGTTGCCAGGATGGGCAAGTTCTCATCCGACCGGTCCATTCAGGATTATTGCGAAAAGATTTGGAAGGTAAAACCATTCAAAATAAGGTGATAATTGAGAAATCACGGGAAAAGTTTACTATGACCGAAAAGGAAATACAATCTGCCTATTCCCTGATATGCAGCAATCTTGCCAGCCGCAGGCTAAAACCTGCTCTTGATCTGCTGGAGAAGCTTATTGCAGATAGCGGCTTTGGAATTTATCGCGATGAGTGGCAGCAGATGAACGACACCTACCGTAACATCTTAAAATATACCGTGGATGGGATTCCCGATCCGGAACGTCAAAAGATCTACTACAAACTTATTACCTCTGTCTTTGAGCTTGCGGATACACTGCATGAAGCCCTGAAGCTGAAATTCTCCTCCGGTTATGAAAGCGAGAAAAAAAGGGCTTCGCTCAGGTTGCAGTCTTCCGGTTACGGCTACATTATGAAAGATCTTGAGGATATTTTCTCCCCTGCAGCGGAAGTGAAGCATGAATCCCGGGAAGAAATGGATGTATCGAAGGATAAAGAAGGGAACGGGAAGATTAAAAAATTATTTTATAATTTGTGGTTAACCAACAAGTTGTCGCAGGACGAAATCCAAAGCCTGAACCGTTTTTATAAGGACCCTTCCCTTCCCCTGCACCTTCGGTCATTCCTGGTATCAGCTGTGATGCTAAGCCTCCTGCGCTTTTTTGACAAGGGGAAACTCAGACTTTTAATGGATCAGAGCACATTCGCAGAACCTGAAATCAGCCAGCGGGCGCTTACCGGGCTTCTATTGAGCCTTTACAAGTGGGATCCCAGGATTGAATTTTATCCTGATATCCTTGCACAATTAAAGGTGTTATTCGCGAATCCCGCCATCAGGCGCAATACAGAAACCCTAATCAAGCAATTTATAAGAAGCAAAGGGACTGAAAAACTGCAGCAACGCATCCGGGACGAGTTTCTTCCCGGTATCATCAGCATCAGCACGAACCTGAAAGACAAGATCAGGCTCGACAAGTTAATGGAAGAGAGCCTGACAGAAGACGGAAATCCGGACTGGGTGAATCTGTTTAAAGACTCCCCCGGGATCATGCAGAAAATGGAGGAGTTCTCGGAGATGCAAATGAAAGGCGATGATGTGCTTATTGGATCGTTTTCCATGCTTAAATCCTTCCCGTTTTTCGATGAGGCGGCTAACTGGTTTATGCCTTTTTTCGAGGGAAATCCCGATGTTGAAGTGATCACGGGTTCGATGGAGCCTCAGATCCATCAACTTGTGAATGCAATCGATAAATCCCAGCTGTTGTGCAATTCGGATAAGTATTCATTCTGCCTGAGTATCATGAAACTCCCCGAAGCGAACATCCGGATGATTTCACAGGCCATCATGGCTGAAATGGAGCAGTTTAAAGAGCTTACCAAAGATGAGAATTTGCTTAACCGGGACCAGAAGCCGGAACTTATCTCCAACCAATGTATACAGGACCTTTATCGGTTTTATAAATTATACCCGCGAAAAGCTGATTTTGAAGATATTTTTGGATGGAAGTTGGACTTTCATCACAAACATGCTTTGGCGTATCTGTTTGCGGAAGATCGAGGGATGATACTTACTATTGCTGAATACTATCTTTCCCGGGATTATTTTGAAGAGGCTGCCGGCATTTTCAGTTCCCTGAAAGATGAGGAAAAAACCGGGGAGATTTGTCAGAAGCTGGGCTGGTGTTACCAGAAAACCGGCGATTTTCAATCTGCCCTGGAGAATTACCTTAAATCGGAATTATTTGGCAATTCAACAGGCTGGACCCTGAAAAAGATCGCTCTTTGTTACCGCAACATGAAAATGCCCGACAAAGCTCTTGAATATTACCAGGCGGCTGAAAAGGAAGATCCGGAAAACCTGGGAGTACAGCTCAATATCGGCCATTGTCTGCTGGAACTCAAACGTTATGAGGAAGCCCTGAAATGCTACTTCAAAGTTGAATATCTCTCCCCCGGAAACAGCAAGGTCTGGCGGCCTATCGGCTGGTGTTCCTTTATTACAGGGAACAAGTCTCAGTCCGAAAAGTACTTTTTGAAGCTTATGGATGATGAACCTGGCAGGCACGATTATTTAAGTATGGGACACGTGCAGTGGAGCCTGGGGAACCGCAGGGCGGCGCTCGACTATTACCTGAAATCGATGGCGGAAAACGGATTTACAGAAGATGAGTTTCTGGGGATATTTGAAGAAGACTTTCCCCATCTGCTGAGTCAGGGAATTGATAAGAATGACATTCCGATTATGTTGGATCAGTTGAGGTATCGTAAGACAGCAAGAATTTGAGTTTAAAGCAAGAGGTGGGAAAGCAGCAAGAGTGTAAGACCCGGGCAAGGGGTGGGAAAGCAGCAAGAGTTTGGGTTTTGATATTCCGATTAAGCTGAATCAATGGCTATGGCAATAAGACCATGCATGATATTCCGTCTTCAGAATTCTAAAAAGGTTTCGACTTAGGATGAATTCTATGGATTCACTTTCCATATCCTGTCTGAAGATTCCAGATATTCGGGTAATGCTGCCGAGCCATACCACTTGTAAAGTTCAAAGTCGAGCAATCCCTCTTTAATGGCCGGGTCAGTCTGTAATAATGCTTCAGCTTCTTCAATGGTTTTTACAGTCAGAATGAAAATGCCACGGTAGGTTTTGTCGTTTTTGCCAAGCGGACCTGCTACAATCAATTTCCCGTCATCGACCAATCGGTTGATATTGTCAAGATGACCTCTAAAACTATCGTTGATAAGCGTTTTATCTGTTGTTTGGTTGGTTCCGGTTTTTAAAATAACCAAAATATAGCTTTTCATTCCGTAATCGTCTGCTCCCAGCTTTTGAGCCAGGGCAGAATCATAATTTGGGTTGGAAACTGTTGTATCTCTTTCCACAACTGTTTCAATCGCCTTTTTCATCTTAAAAGAAAACCCTTTCTGACCACCGTCTGATACCTGCACAAAAATTTCTGTCTCGTCCAGCTTTTGGTAAACAATCCTTTTGGGGAAGTCGTGTTTTGGATTTTCAAAAGTAAAGCTGCTGTCTGCTTTGGTGAGTCGGAAATTTATAGCTTTCCCCATATTCCGGTTCAGTACCGTTGCAGTATAGAGGATTTTATTTCCTTTGCGCGAAATCTCAAGATATTCCGAAATTGCAATTTGTCCGTCATTCATCGAATAGGAAAATCCCTTAAGGGAATTTTCGTTGAGTTTATCCCAATGCTCATACATTTCCTTATCTTCCACTTTCCATGTCCCCTGCAAAAAGTCAGGAAAGTCTGACTGGGAAAAAGCAATTCCAGTCAGAAACAAAAATAAAATTGTCAAAATGGATTTCATAGTCTTCGCCCTCCATTGTTAATAAGCATGCAGAATCATTTTCCTGGTTTCAGAGAACTGATCTGTTCTAAAGGTATAAAAGTAACTTCCGGCTGCTAGTTTGTCAAGTTTAATTTCCACTGTATGCTTTCCCGAGTTGAATTCTTTTCCCGCAAATTCGGCAACTTCCTGACCTTGTAAATCGAAAACTTTCAAGGAAACAAAAGACTTATTCGGAATTTCGAAAGAAATGCTTGTTATCCCGTCAAACGGGTTAGGATAGTTCTGTTCCAGGGTATACTCCTTCCTCTCATAAGAATTAATAAACGAAGAAGTATAGATTTCAGGCAGACAAATTTTGTTTGCTTCTTCTCCTGGACCTATCGGTACGATCCGGGAATTTTTCACAGCAATTTTATCCAGCGAAGCCCCTCCTTTTCCGAAAGCAATACTTATGATGTGCTCGCCTGCAATCAAATCGCAACTTTTTAGCTCCAACCAATGCCAACCCGTGGTGGACAGAATTTCTATTAACTCAAATTCCTTATCGTCGACTTTTATCCAAAGTGAATCAATATCGGCATCTGAATTATTTAGCCGACCATAAACATAATAACTCGTATCGGATTTTAGGGTAAAGCTCATTTGGACCATACTTGCATAGTCTGCGGGGACATCCGGAATGTTTTCAAGACCGGGAATTGCGGTAACAAAAATACCGTTGGAAGCATTTTTGTCAGCCATTATTTTCAGGCTTTCACCAACTGTACCGCATTCCGATTCATTATAAACAGTTTCATACCCCATCAATGAAAGCATTTTAACAGCATACCTTCGCCCGAGTATCCGATATCCTTCCGAGTCAAAATGTGCGTTATCCATGCCTTTACAAGCTTTTGATGAAATAACATGTGCAGTTGGGATAGCAGCAGGAAGCTTGTTGATGATTGTATTCATAGCCGAACAGCAATTACCGGGGGCAGACAATACCTCACCTGCCAAGAGCGGAACTGAATCCGCAACGAGTGACAGGTCGGTAAGCATATCATTGTAAATCTTTTTTACATAAGATGGCCATTGAGCATTTCCGGTGTTTGTTTCTCCCTGGTGCAATAGAATCCCCTTAATTACTCCATCTTGCTTGGCTATTTGTGCAAGACCGATAAGATATTGGTAAGGATTCCAATCATAATCTTTTACTTTATTGGTAAACCAGCTCTCAATGTAGGTTGAATCATAATCCATGTAAATATCCTTGTCGAAGAGCCTGATATCGCATCCGGCAACAGAAACATTAATAACACCTATCTTAATGCTGTCCGGAAGGTTTTCCACCATGGAGTGGCCAAAATAATCTGCAGGTGAAAGGCCCGACCAGCATTGACATAATGGGGGAACAGCTTTATACCATGCTGCCTTTGTTCTTCCCAGATTTGAGCAATTTAGTGCCTGCAATACCTGAAAGCGGCTATCAACAGTTCTGTCCTGGGATTGGATTGCACCCTGGCCCTCCATGTTCGACTGTCCAAAGCAAAGGTAAATGTGAAAATTCGGATCCTGGGAAAAAAGATTTGGGCTTAACAAGAGGATTGCTGTAAATAAAAATATCCGAACAAAGTTCTTCTTCTTTCTCATAAAATTGTATTATCGAAAAATTGATAAAGATATTAGCCTACAAGTATAATGATTTTAAAAGTGCCTTATTGTAAATAGGTAATCTCTGTCTTTCCATTTCCATATACAGCTCATTTACGGGTCCTTTACGACATCCTTAAATGTCGATGCTTAAATATGAGTCCTCCGATAAAAAAGTAAATCAAAGTAAGAACAACAATGGATAAAATTTCCGGGACAATGCTGGATAAATCCATATTCATAATAAGCGTTTTATTCAAGGCTGAGATGGCGTGGGTTGGTGTAAGCAATCCCTGAATGTTCATCGGGTAATCCGCTATTGAAAATAATGCTTCGCTTTTTAAGGGAAAAGCAGCTCCTGTGAAAAACATAAACAAAAACATCGGGAAATTACCCACAACAAGAACTTCATTTGCGGATTTGGTAACTGCTGCAATTATGAGACTAAAGGCGATTATCGATAAACTTGTCAAACCTGCAATAAGAATCATAACCGATAAAGAACCTGTATACTGAAAGCCGAGTAATAGTGCGGTTAGCAGAGTAAGAATTACCGAAATAATCCCAAGGATCAATTGGACAAAACCAATACCGGTCAAGAATTCAAAAGCCGTAAGTTTGGACAGTTTCAAACGCATAATGGTTTTGTTTTCAACCTCAGACACAAAGGCAATACTGGCAGTGAACATAAGCATTATTAAAGATACAATCAGAATGCCGGGTACCATCATATCAAAACCGCTGGCCGTTGCAGAGGTACCCAAAGCTGTTTCGTTAACCTCCACAATTCTCCTGGTATTTGTTGTTTGCTGCGCGTATTCGTTTAACAACTCGTTAGCCCATACAGCGCTTATCAGGTAATTTGTATTTGTTAAGTCTCCAATAAACTCTACTTTGGGAATAAGTGAACTGTCGGAAGGATTGTGTTTTTCGAATGCTTGCGAAAATAAGCCGTCGATAATAATCAATGCATCAGCCTTTTTATTCTTTACACTTTCGATTCCGCTTGCTCTATCATGTGTTTCTTTAACAGTAAAAGGGATATCGAAAGTATCACTATTAAAAAAAGGCATCAAATTATTCCCATGATTTACAGCTTGATTATTTGTAACTACTCCCCTATCGTTATTTACCATGAGAACCGTATAATGAGGCTCCGATGATTCCATTATAAGGAAATACACGAAAATAAAGAATGGGCCCATGGATAAGGAAAGTAGCACCACCCAAAAGCTTCGCATTTGCTCTTTCAGGCTTTTTGAAATTATGCTTATTGATTTCATTGACGTAAATTTCTGCCTGTTAAATGAATAAACACATCTTCAAGAGTATTTTCGCGTAATCGTAATTCTGAAATTCTTAATCCACATTCCTCAGCCATGCTTTTTATTGCTGGGATTTGCGCAATAATGCTTGAATGCTTTATAAAAAGTGAATCAGCGCTTGTTTTAATATCCATGGAGAGCAACTTAATGTTTTGAGCAAATCGACTCAAAGCAAGTTCATCCTTCGATTCAACAACAAGTTCGAGAATATCGCCTTCGCCAATCGTCTGTTTTAGATTTTGAGGCGTGTCCAACAAGAGCAATTTTCCATGATCGATTATTGCAACTCTTTCGGCCAAACGGTCGGCCTCGTCCATGTTGTGGGTAGTTAGGATAATTGTTTTCTTTTTGCCGACTGTTTTTATGAAATCGCGCACCAGCAACCTGCTTTGCGGGTCGAGACCAGCTTCAGGCTCGTCAAGAATTAGAATATCAGGATCATGGATGAGTGCCAAACAAATATTCAGTCGCCTTTTCATTCCTCCCGACAACTTCCCGGCTCTTACATTTGTCTTATCTTCCAGCCCTAACATTTTTAAAAGCTCTAAAGCCCGTTTCTTAACCAGGGCTGAAGAAAGACCATATATTCGTCCAATAAACTGCAACTGCTCAACACAAGTTAATTTTGGATAAAAAACATTTTCCTGAGGGCAGTATCCAATAAGTGACTTTGAATCTTTCTCATGATTACTGAATGTGATTTTTCCTTCGGAGGGAGGGAGTAATCCACAAATCATGTTGATGGTTGTTGTTTTTCCGGCTCCGTTTGGACCTAACAAGCCAAATACCTCCTTACAATTGATATCAAAATTCAAACCATCCACAGCCACAAACTCGCCGTAGTTTTTTTTCAGCCCTTCAATTTTAATCATTGTTTCCATTTGTGCTTTATCTCATGTTTGTCGTTTGAAATAAAAAAATAAATACACTCACTTTAGCCGCAAATCTATCAATATATTAGTGTTTTTCCTGTTATGCCTGTCTCAATCCCCAGACTTTCCTGCAGGTGTTGAAAGCAAAACCGATAGCCCGAACCGTAGGCCATTCCATCCTGGTCTGATAGCTGTATTTCCAACACCTAGAATATTTCCCTGATCCGATTCAAAAGGGTTTTTGCCAAACTGAAAGAAATATCCCGCGTTCATCTCAAGGCTTGCAAAATTAAATATGCTTCGCCTTAACTTTACGCCCGGTTCAAAATAATAATTCAGCGATTTGAAAGAATAGGATGAATTTAAAACTTCCAGATCACCGACATTCAGGTTCTCTTGCATATCCAAGCCTGAAAATACCACTCCTCCCTCGGAAAAAAGGGATAACTTATTTTTGTCATAGAAAGAATACAGCAATATATCGATAAACGCACCGGGAGCAACACAGCTTGTCTTTACATCAAAAAGATACTCCCCCGAGTAATCTTTGGAGGAAATCCTTGTGCCTGTGGAATAGAAAGCGGTCTGGAGACCTATCCTGAACATCTTATAGGACAATAAAATACCTGGCTTATAATAAAAGTATGGAGGATAATCTGCAATTACCCTTGCCGGAAAAGGCAAGCTTTCAAAAACGGAAAGGTTTAGCTTCTTTAAATCCTTCATATTATAAAACCCGATACCGGATTGCATTCCTATTTCCATGTTCTGGGAATAGGATGCTGAGCAAAGCGAAACTATGATTACAAACAGTATATTCTTTATTTTAATCATTTAAGAACGTCTTTCTAAAATTAATTCAGGAAATACCTGGCTCCCTGCTGGTGAAAAATTGCATTTCCATGCAATTGACAATTATTTTGGTTAATTGTGGAAAAGCCCACGGGAATTGAATAAAGAATGGACCCATCATTCAGGCTGCGCACGACTAAAACCTTAGGCGAAAACGACAAAATCCGGTTTGTAGAATAGTCTATATCCAGAATATTATCCTCATTCACAGAAAATGATTTCACAATTGACAAGTCCGGGCAATTTAAGATATCGAATGTTTTGGATTCCTTACTCCAGCTTACAGCTTTACCGGTTTCATCTGCCATAAAGTTAAAGTAATCAAAAGAAGGTGTTGAGGGGGAATAATGTAATGTCTTTGCTAAATAGATATTATTGTCCTCATACGCATAGAGGTAAATCCTGAATCCCAGGCTAAAAAAGAAGTACTTTCCGTCGGGTGATATATTGTAATCACTAAAAGAAGTAGTCTCATTAATGGTTCCAAGTCGTTTGTTATTAATAAAATCAAATAAATATCTCTTTTCTAAGCCATAAACAATTCCAGTACCCACATTCGATATTGGTATTTTCATGACATTATCTGTTAAGGTACTGATATCGATTATTTTATTACTGCTGAAATCAGAGGTTGAGCTAAAAATTGCTGTTTGTGTAAATCCAACAACTGAAATAGAATTTTTTCCGTCAGGAGATACTGTTGGGTTCCAGTAATGATCACCTGTATAGGAATATCCAGGCGGATTATACCTGATCCTCTCAATAATTTTATTCTTTGTAACGGAAAACCTGAACATTGAATCGTTGTAAGCTGTGTTTCCGTGATCGTACATACTTGTATGATAAATAAATTCGGAATTATTTACACGATAAAAATGGTTAAAGATTGGAGAGGGGTATCCAATCATAAAATTATAAATGGGTGATGTAAATATTGTATAAGGCTTATATAACTGGCTGTACATAGGATTGGGATACTTTGGAATCAGTACAAGCTGAAACTGTCTGTATTGTCCAAAACAATTCTCTGAAACTTCAAAGCCTCCTTTGCCTATATCTGTTGTTTTTCCCAGCTCATAAGCTTCATAAGTATCTTTCCTACTCAGAAGGATGAAGGAATCGACTGCCGCATAATATTTAAGGTCTCCCCAGCTTATAAAATAGTTATTTTCTGTATCGTATTTGAAACTTAAAAAGATCTCTTTGGGAATCTCAACAGTTCCATACGCCGACAATTGTCCATCATGATACTTATCGGCATAAAATACTCTGTATGAACCTCCTTCCCCAACATATCCTTTATCAATAAATTCGCAGGAGGTTGTTCGCCCTATTTCATAATTACTTCGATAAATAATGTACTCTTTAATTTCAGAATGCGGTATCCAGCGAAGCTTTAAAAATCCGTCTGATGCCGATGAAGTAAGAGTGCCAAAATTCGTTTCACGAACTTTTATGATCCACTGTTTAGATTTAAACAAAAAGCCTTCTGCGTGTAAAGAATCCGCAATGCTACCTGTACCTGATTTGGTAAATATTTCAAGTCTGAGTCTGTAATAGTTTTCTTTTAAAAATGGATAATTAAAATCATAATAACCCTTGCCTGAATTAATTGTCCCAACCAATGAGTCATTTATAAAAAAGTTTATCCAACGAATATCCTGGTTGCTGCTGACAAAATTAAAATAAACCCTGCGATAAATAAGATCAAGGGTATCACTATCCTCAGATAGGTCAGATTCTAATGATTGTAAAATTGGAGCCTCAACATCCTGATTCAGGTTTCTTTCGAAGATGCCATGCGGCTCAAACTCGCAGGATGAAAGGGCAATAAGAAGCAAGACCACAAGAGCATTAAAAATAAGTTTCATCAATATTTTTATTGAAAAATAAAGGTAAAAATAATTGTTGAAACCCGAGGAATTCGGGGCATATTTTTGCCAAAATTAAAATCCATTGTGTCTTCGGGAGAAAAAATGGTTTCGCGCAATCCCCACAACCATCGTGACGAAAGAAAAACACCCGGCAAATCATGTTTTCAGAGATCTACCGGGTGTTTGAAATTTGATTACTTCATTAGGTGGGGCGGACTGCGTCCACCGTAGCCTGGAGAAGCTTTAGCGAAGGATTAAGCCCTACTTTGCCAAGGCTTCGTAGGGCGAAGGTGGAGCTGCGGGGGGTCGAACCCCGGTCCAAACAGGAAACCCATACGGTTTCTACATGCTTAGTCTTTCCGTATTTTCGTGAGCGGGACAGCGAAAGACA
>JAIFNN010000048.1 GCA_020047715.1 Bacteroidota bacterium
CCGGGTTGAGAATTACCGGTATGCCTTTTTTATGGGCCATCTCAGCGGCATATTCAACCGTTTCAATGGGGATTTCAAGCTGCATAAGAAGGAGGTCGGCGGTCTCGATTTCGGATTTCGCGCTTTCAATGTCGGCCGGACTCAAGCTGGCATTTGCACCCGAAGCCACAACAATGCAGTTCTCCCCATTGGCATCCACGGTTATTAAAGCCACCCCGGAAGGATTCCTGGGATCGGAAAATATGTATTTCGTGTTTATGCCTTCGGAATTGTAGAGTTCAACGGATTGCCGGCCAAACACATCGTTTCCCGTTTTCGAGATAAAGGTGACTTTTCCACCCATACGGGCTGCAGCAACTGCCTGGTTGGCCCCTTTGCCTCCGGGATTCATCAGAAATGTGCCACCGATAACGGTTTCACCGGGGATTGGAAGACGATCGGCTTTGATAACCATATCTGTGTTGCAACTTCCGATTACAATGATTTTCTTGGTTTGCATCTTAGTTCAATTTGAGGGTATGGGGCAAATATATGGAATACAAAAAGGGAAAATGCACAATAATCATCAAATAATAGTAATTACAAATATCCAACATTATTTGAATAATTTCAATACAATCCTGATTTCATGAAATCAGCAAATTTTATATGTACGGAATTGAAGATCTGGTATCATAATTTTAAAATATCTCTTTCAGATTACATAACACATTTTGATAGTGATTTTTTCAGGGTGCGTACCCAAATAATTAATTCCGCAAAAGCGAAACTTTATTTCGTTTAATTCGCATAATGCCTATCTTAGTGCCCTTGACCGAGGCCATAGAATGAGGCTCGGGCAAATTGTTGCAATTAAACCCGGAACCCCCATGAAAAGAGACTTGCAGAGAATGATGATTTTGTTTTTCGCCCTGGTTTTTTCGCTTTCCCAGGAGCGGGGTGGAGCTTAAAGTGGCTTTGCATAACATTATCAAAGCTCACACAACATTTCCTTATACAAGCAGCGGGACCGATGTCTGGGACATCCTTAAGCTCTCCGACCGGGATCCTGCAAATCCTGCAAACGTGATACTTTTTTACACCGGCTGGTCGGTAAATGCAGCACAGGAATACGCCAACGGTGCCGGTTGGAACCGTGAGCATGTATGGGCAAAATCGCACGGGCCCTTCAGTGAGGATGTAAAAGGTCCGGGAACCGATTGTCATGCCCTTCGCCCCTGCGATGTCTCCGTGAACTCGGCACGCAATAACCGGCATTTCGATTATGGGGATTTTGAATACCTCGATGGTATAGATAAGGTTCCTACGGGATGCAAGACCAGCTCTGCTCGTGATGTTTGGGAGCCCCGCGATGTTGAAAAGGGGGATGTTGCCCGGATGATTTTCTACATGGCTACACGCTATGAAGGTGGCGACGGGTTTCCGGATCTGGAGGTTGTGGATTATTTCCCGGCCAGTTCTGCCGAACCGAAGCATGCATTTTTCACAACCCTTATGGAATGGAACAAAATCGACACGGTCGACTCTTTCGAGATAAACCGCAACAACGTGGTTTACAGCTATCAGAAAAACCGCAATCCTTTTGTTGATCACCCCGAGTTCATCGACCTGATCTGGGGTCCACCGGTGATCGTTGAGAACCTCCTTCCCCAGATCGCGAATATCAGCTACTCCCCGAGCATCCCCACCTCATCCGACATTTTGCGATTCACGGCCGATGCCAGCGACACCGACGGCACGGTGCAGAGTGTAAGGCTGTATTGGGGACTTAGCGCCGACAATCTGCTGAACTATTCTGAAATGGTTTTTGTAGATAACGAATACACCGCCAGCCTTTCCCCGCAAACGGCCGGCTCTGAGATTTTCTTTGCCATTGAAGCCTTCGACAACGATGATGCAAAAAGCACTTCGGAAGTCCAGAATTTCAGCATTGGCTCTGTAAACACATCCATCAGTACGGTTGGAAATCCCGGCTTTATTTATCCAAACCCTGCCTCATCAACCATCAGGGTGGAACATAAACCTTCCGAATCGGTTAATATTTGTACATCATCGGGGAAAATTCTGATTCAAACCCGCGACAACACAATTGACATAGCTCATTTGAGCAAAGGCTTGTATCTGGTGCAGATTGTCGATGAAGCCGGGAGGACAAAGAAATCCGGGAAGATTATTAAAGAATAGCAGGTATAGCCTTACTCTGGCCAAAACCTCATCGAAAGTCCTCTAGAAGAAAACGAAAAAACCCGGAATAATCCCGACCCGGAACGTGTCGATCGCCTCCCCCTGGGGCGAAAAACGATATACCGCTCCATTCTGGAGATGATCTATTGCATCCGAAACATAAATTTCGGAGTTGAGAGGGTTCACCCCCAAACCGTAAAAAAGTTTTGAGCCCGACAACGATCGCGAACGGATAAAGGGTTCCGCTGGCAAGGCTGGTGCATCCACATTCATTCTCCACACATCTCCGTTTATAAAATACAAAGTATCGGAGCTCCCGTTAATGCAAAGCTTCGACGGCCAGTTGTCGAGAGGGAGAATGTAAATTTTCTCAACCGTATGACTTGCTGCATCAATCCTTACCAAACCCGGCTGATTATCGCCATAAGCACTTCCCTCATAACCCCCGTCGCACAAAACCCAGATTTTCCCGTTTCTGTCGAGCACCATGGAATTCGGCTGCTGCAGCACCTGAATGGAGTCGATAAGCTTATCGGTTTTTCGGTCGATCACCAAAACCTTGTCATCAAAACTGTAACAATTGGTAAACACTTCATCTTCAAAACCAATAAACTGCTCGGTGGGATGCTGGTAAAAATCAGGATTGTGGTTGGCGAGATTTATTTTCCCGGAAACCGAATAGGTCGCCGGATCATAAATACTAACCGCTTTGGCATACAAATCACTTATATAGGCTTTGGAACTGTCGACAAATGAAATATACCTGGGCGACTGCAGTCCGGTTATTTTGCGGGTAAACTCAAAAGCTTTGTGGGAAGGGTATTTCCCAAAGTTCATCACCATGATTTTTCCGGAGTTGTTCATGACCACATACAGCTCCCCACTGAAAATACTTGCCGATTGGGCTACGTCGCCAAGAGGGGTATTATCGTTCTGCCGGTAAAAAACATCGTTTGCGACCTCTCCGCTCACCGGGTTGTAATAACTCAGCGAGGCATTGCCATACATAAAGTTCCCTTCGTTAAGTACCAATACGCCACCATCCTGCAGCAGTTCGGACACACTGATGTCGGGCTTATGCTGTCCAGAGAGTGGGTCGTCAGGATTACAAGCAGACATAATCAGTGCGGCAATTGCTAATCCCCCGAGAAAAAAATTCCTGTAAACCTGCTTCGATTCCATCAGAAACAGAGTTTTAGTTGGAGACTGTAATTTCTTCCCGGCATGGGTCGTTGCAGGATGGACCGATACTCCAGATTGAAAAGGTTGTGAACTTTAAGGTTAACATCGAGCTTCCAGTCGTTAAGCTGAACCTGTTTCCCAAGGCCAGCCTGGTTCATGCAATAGGAGTCCAATCGATCCCTCAGCACATGTAAAAATTCCAGATATAGGTTAACGACCAATTGTTTCGCATCAGGTAGAGCATGGCATTGGCGGAATGAACGGGGATGTAAGGCAACTGTTTTCCAAAGGAAGCATCCGACTCGCTAATTGTTTTCCCCATGTCGCGGGAATGGGTTAAGGCATAGCCGGAGCTGATTTTGTAGGCTTGCTTCCCAGATGTGTACGAAAGTGTAGCATTGGTTTCAATCCCCTTTACATCGACCTTCTCAATGTTTGCCGGGGAGAAGCCTTTAAGTTTGTATTGCCACATAATCCAGTTCTGAACCTGCGACATATATGCCATAACATCCTGACTGAAGCTCAGTCCACGCTTGCCGGTGGAAAAATGCATACCCACCTCCTGGTCAAAGCTCCTTTCGGGTTTCAGATCGGGGTTTCCGCCCGGCTGGTAGTAGAGATCGTTCAATGAAGGATACTTCGCGTTCGAAGCCAGAATGAATTTCAGGTAGTATATGGTATTCGGATCCCATGTGAAAAACCGGCATGGCTTTTTCGCGGCCAATAAAATCGGACCCAAGCCTCAGGCTGCTGTTCCACTTTGAGTTCCATCCCTTGAATACCGAACCTGAAACGCGGCTCTGGATTCGGGATTCGTTATAGCCGAAAATTTTTATTTTCTCGAGGGATTCTACCTGGTGATAATCGGCTCCTGCGGATAATTCGACCCTCAAGTCGGACGAAACCTTCAATTGAAAATCAAGGGAATTGTACAGACTGGAGGTTTGGCTTTTTGAGTCTATCTGAACCAGGTACGACTGGTCGTTCAACCTGTTTTTCTGGCTGTAATCCAGATCCATGCTGTTCAATCCGCTGAAAGCTTTCAGGCTGAAGTTCTCGCCGTAATGGAGATACGATATCTGTCCGCGGATGCTTTTATCCTCCTGCCGGTTAATGTTATTGTTCGCGCCGGTTTCGCTGGTGCTAAGCAATGGTATGCTTCGCGATGACTCCTGTCCCCAAAAACTCATACTGAAGAAATCCTTTTCGCCCGGTCTGTAATGGATTTCCTGAAGCAGCCCATAATAGCTAAACCAGGCGTCTCTGTTGGTCATCCGGGGATAGTAACGGGTGCCTGACTCCAGGTCTACCGAATCGATGATATCATAATTGGTAAAGCTGAAATCGTTGTTGGAATGGGCATAAAAAAGCCGGGTCTGGGATTGAATCTTCCCCGATCCCAGGTTGATGCGCAGGTGTTCGTCGTGCGAGCCGAATGATCCGGTTCCCTGCATGTAGCTACCCGAAAAACGGTTGGTCCAGTCTGGTTCGGTGCTGAGGTTGATAACCCCGCCCAATGCACCGGAAGTTTCGGCCACCGAGCCCGATCCGTGAAGAAGCTCCACGTTGTCGATAAAGAATACCGGGATAAGCGAAAAGTCGACCATCCCCAGCATGGGCGAGTTCAGCTCGATGCCATTCCACAAAACTTTGGTATGCGAGGGATCAGTTCCCCTGAACGAAGCTGTAGCCATGGCTCCACGACCGTATGTTTTAATGAAGATCCCGGAGTGTTCAGCAAGGACTTCAGAAAGGCTGCTATTGGCCTTGTTTTGGAGGACGAGCGAATCCAAACGGGTTAGGCTTAAGGAATTCCGCTGCACAGGCCTGAAGGATGTGATCCTGATCTCCTCAATGCTCAAGGTATCGCTTAAAGTCTGTGCAAAAACACCCCCTGCGGCTGCGTGAACCACAAGGCATAAAAACAGTATTTTTCTCAGACATCTCATTCGTCAATCTTAAATTTTGCAAAGTTTTTTCTTGCTGCTCTTTCCGGGGGAAAGGATTTCCAGCACATAAAAGCCCTTTTCGAGTTCACCGACATTCATGTCCATCGACAGGGCTCCCTTTTCGATTGTTGTGTTTTTCTTCAAGCGTCCCTCCATCGAGTAAATGCGCAGTTCGGAGGCGTTAACAGGTAATCCGCTAATGCTAAGTTGCCCGTGGCATGGGTTGGGATACATCGAAAAAGTCGCGGCATCCTCAATCCCCAGAGGAAATAAAACCTCAAGCCTCAGGGGTTCGGAGTTTTCCACTGAAACGAGATGGCTCCCTCCCTGATTAAAGCTCAGGGAAAAAGCTCCGGTGTAGGAGGTTGTTGGGTAAGAGTCTTCCGCAAAAACCAAGGATTCGTCAACGATAACCGAAGCGCCCACCACCGGGAAAGGACCTGACACGTCAAAATCGCCTTGAGATGTTGGGGAGATATCCAGTTGCTCGGCATGGAATGTGATTTTCTCTCCTATCTGGATTTCGGTTTTCGGGGGATTGACACGGATCAGACTCCAGGAAGCTCTGTTATCCTCGATATGCCTAAGACTAATCCTGTCGCCATCCACAACTTCAATCGTGTCGAACCCACTTGCGAAGACTCTATTATTAACTACCGCAAACCATGTCTTCGCATAAGTATCGGAAGTATTATCACCTCCCCAGCCATACTGATATTCCCAGTTACTGCCCAGCTGCCACAGATACAAACGGTTTCCACCATAGGCATCCTGCCGGAACGCAAGGGATTTTTCAAGAGTTCCAAAACCCTCCGT
This sequence comes from Bacteroidota bacterium, assembly GCA_020047715.1. GTDB lineage: Bacteria > Bacteroidota > Bacteroidia > Bacteroidales > JACJXF01. The sequence goes on from JAIFNN010000048.1 coordinate 6,132, forward strand.
GTTCAAAACAGATACAATTGCATCGGCAAGGCTGATAAAAGGCTTGTCGGGATTGAAGTCTGAAAGGTGGCGGTCTGTAAATCCCATGATATCTGCTTTACCCACCCTATAGCTTTTCATAGGAAGGATGCTGCCATTTTCCCCGCTTACTGAAAAGTGGATTTGAATGGGGTCGATCCTGCGCACAACGATGATTTCAAGGCTTGAAGCAATATGGGGAAAATCAGGAAAACCGAGAGTAAGCAAAGTCTTGCCCGGGCTATCTGCTTTGATGGTCAATTGAGAATCGTTGACCTCAACAAAGCTTACTACGGACTGGTCTTCGATAGACACTGAAGGGACCATTCCTCCAATCGATTCAGAGGCTTCGTCAACCAATGAGAAGCTTATGGAGGCGATTTCGCCTTCCAGTAAGGTAAGGGTATGAGTTTCAAGAAGGAGTTCCTTTGGGGCAACTACTGAAATCCCAAGATTTATAAAAACCTCAGAATCTGAATCCAGACTCCCCCGAATGATGACTGTTCCTGCTGACTTGGCCTCAATAACTCCGTTCGACACCGACAAAATGCCGGGGTTCAGCGATTCCCAAAGGATTGATTCGTTGGCATCGTGTCTACCCGAAATCAGGGCTCTTGCTGAAATCATCATACTGCCGCCAAGAGCTATGCGGTTTGGATTTTCGTTGGCAAGAATCATTTTCCGAGGTCCCTGAATGCTCTTGTCGGGTTTAACATCCACAACCCCCCTCACATCGGTTGATATTTCGCCGAGCCAACCAGCCGATGCATTGACTCCGGTATAAATCATAAGGAAATCGATCTCAGGGAGCTCAACATAACTCCCATCGGAATCCACAGCCCAGGAGATGTCGATCGCGTCGCCGCCGTCGCCCTCAAGGATATCCAAAGTATAAGGGTTATCGGGCAAGCCTGTATCATTTTGGTTTTTAACCGGGAGGTTGTCGGCATAACCGAAGGCATAGGGCAGGGAAGAATAAATCCCGTTTCGGATTTCCACGTTCCCAGCGAGTCGTGAACCACCGAAGCTAAGTGAATCGGTTGAAATCCCCGGAAAAAAATCGGTAAGCGGGTAATAGGGTTGGTTATAGAAACTGTTTTTGAAAACTTTACCGGCAAGGTTGGAATTGTCGGTCCAGGGCACATCGGCGGCAAGGGTTTGTTTTGGGTTGCGGTAAACGATGGAGTAATCCGTTTCCAGATCGTTTGTGAAGTGGGCGCTTCCGGCAATCTCGTACCAGATATCGTCGGGCAATCCATTTTGGTTCACATCCCTCATAACCCTTATGATTCCTGGTTCGGCATGAGTGGCAGAGGCGTTGCCATAGACTATCAGGTCGACGCCATAGGGGTTATCGGGGTGGTTGTCGACTGCCTCGTCAAAACCAAGGATAAGATATCCCCCATAAGCTCCCAGGCTGAGCGGGTTTCCGATTCTATTTACGACTCCCAAAGCAGCATCGGGGCTTCCCGTAATAGCTGTGTTTATATGCTGACCCGGAGCCGGTCGGTATTCGACCATGGAAGTGGCATACAAGAGCGGCTGTGCCCGTGAAAACGCGCAAAACAGAAGAGCTACAACGGACAATAATACGGATCGCATGATCAAAAAAGTTAAGTATTGCTTAAAAAAAGCAATTGCGCAATCCGCTTCCGATCAGGTAAAAAATGATTCTGGATCAACAAAATGAATCATTCCCTGCTTTTTCACCGAAAGCAAAAAACATTTAATGTGTTTTGGCAGTTCTTCTGGCTTGTCCTGCTTTTTGAGCCTTCCCATCCTGTCTGCAAACCTCACAAAAGGCAAGCAGATCGTAACAGTGGCGTAGAATTCAAAAAGCTTTGATCAGGACTTACAGCTGCGGGAACAGCTCCGGATTAGCGTAAAAACGTATCACCGGATTCCCTTTTAATTCTGTGGTGCGGTAGCACCCTCGAAACCAAAACCTGGGCAAATTTAAAAAAAATAAGGCTTAGTTGAGCGAAATGGAAGGAAATAAAAATGGGAAAAACTCGAAAAACAAAAAACATTCATTTTACTTTTTAAGATCCCCTTCATTTTCTCATGAAGAAGAAGACTATCATACAACACTTTTAAGCTGGCCTTTCAGGCCGTTATACTCATACCATCACCAGCCTGGGGCGTTGCCCCAGGCTGGTTTTAAGATTGACTTTCAGGCCGAGTAAGAAAATATGACCGTATTCACTCCGTACTTTATTCCAACCAATCCAAGGGCCTTACAAGCCGATTAAGAAAGTATGACCCCTCCCATGATCTCAGCGGAGTTCAGCATTTCCTCCAGGTAAGGGTATGCGCATTCCCGGCCTGAAAGGCCAGTTTATTTCTGCTTTGGGCAGCGCCCTAAGCAAATTGGCGGCAATAAAGGTCAGGCCCCTCCCATGATCTCAGCGGAGTTCAGCATTTCCTCCAGGTAAGGGTACGCGCATTCCCGGCCTGAAAGGCCAGCTTAACCGCTAGCTCAGGGCGGTGCCCTGAGCTAGCGGTAAAAAAGGTCGGCCTGAAAGGCCAGCTTAAAAACCTCGAAAAATTAGAGAATGTTTACCTGCAGAGATTTTCTTCATTTTCTCATTAACAAAACTTACCTATCTTTGTTACCTCCACGTACCATGAAAGACCGCCGTTCATCCATATTATTTCTGATCACCACTCTTCTGCTGGTTTTCCTAACACCATTGGTGGTAAAATCCTTTCACACCCTGGAGGATCATGTGCATCACTACGATTGTTGTCAGAGCAGTGCGCTGCCTTTAGCTGTTGGGCCCGTTGACGATTACTGCCCTATTCATGAATACGAAATCTCAACAAACGAAATTCCCGATTTACAACTACCGGAATACTCATTTAATTTCTATCGGGAGCTGATTGTTCTTGCGTCCGGACAGTTGATTTACAGAATCCCTGACACTTTATTTTCTCCCCGGGCGCCCCCTGCCTTTTCATAAAGGGCCTTCGAAACCCTCCGAAAAGATCTTCTTTACTTTCCACACCCAAAGACCAATTCAAATGAAGTGTCTCTTGGGCTGTTTTATTGCGCTTGCATGTACTTCAAGCGCAGTATTCAGCCAAAAAACGTATTCCTTATCGGGCAAGGTGACTGATGAAAATCATTCTCCCCTGCCGGGTGCTTCGGTGACTATAAGTCCGGGGGATGGGGGAACCATTACCGACAGAAAAGGATTTTTCGAATTCTCCGGCATTGCCCCTAAAGACTATGCCTTGGAAGTCTCTTTCATGGGATACGAGAAATACAGGGATACGCTTAACCCATTGAATACTGAATATTTCCATGTGCACCTTCTGCCTTCGGTTCTAACGCTTGATGAAGTAGTGATTACCGATGGGTATTCCGAGACGCGAAAAATGGAGGATCCCCGAAATATCGAGATCGTCAGTGAGCAGTTTATCAAAGCGAACCTCTCGGGCAGTCTGATGAAATCGCTGGAGCGTCTTCCGGGTGTGGGTGCCATTGAAATCGGATCGGGACAGTCCAAGCCTTTAATTCGCGGATTGGGTTTTAACCGGGTCACGGTGGTTGAAAACGGAATCAAACACGAAGGACAGCAATGGGGTGCAGAGCATGGCCTGGAAATCGACCAGTATGCCGTCGATCGGGTAGAAGTTATCAAGGGTCCCGCATCCCTGCAGTACGGGTCGGATGCCATCGGAGGGATCATCGACATCAGGCAGCTCAACGTACCCGTGGAAAACAGTTTTGGCGGAGCCATTGAGCTCAGCGCGAAGAACAACAACAATCTTCTTGGCAGCTCGGTGAATATCTACGGGCGCAAAAAGCGCTTGTTTTTCACCAGCCGGATCACGATTGCCGATTATGCCGATTTCAGGGTTCCTACTGATAGTGTCGACATCTACTCCTACCGGGCAGCTTTGTACAAAAACCGATTGCGCAATACTGCCGGAAACGAGCGGAACATTCACTTTTCTATGGGAAGCCTTGGAAAACGCATCAACCATCGACTGTTTATCAGCAATCTGAGCAGCACCAGCGGATTTTTCGCCAATGCGCACGGATTGGAACCCCGAAGGGTAGACACACTTCTGCACGACAAGTCGGACAGGGATATCCAGTTTCCCTATCAGCGGGTAAACCATTTTAAAGCTATCGGGAAAAGCGATTACAGGTTCGGAAATCATCGTCTGGAAACGGAGTTTGGATACCAGAATAATTTCAGGCAGGAGTGGAGCCCCTACGTGAGCCATGGTTATATGCCTCCAATTTTCCCGGAGAACCTAAGCTATTCCTCAGGACTGGAGCTAATGTTCGACAAGGATGTGTTTTCAGGAAACCTGAAAGGGATCTTTGCGCTGAGCGACAAACTCAGTCTGACTGCTGGCTTAAGCTCGGAATATCAGGAAAACGCGATCGGTGGAAGGGGATTTATTATTCCCGCTTTTGGTCAATTCTCAGCCGGGGGATTCGGCTATGGGAAATACTCCTTGTCGGCGAAATCTTTGCTGCATACCGGACTACGTTACGATTTCGGAAAAATTTCAATCAATGAGTATTCCGACTGGTTCGAGAGCCCTATTCTCAACGAACAGGGAGACACAATCCGTATGGAATTCCTCTCCCGTGCAGTTAGCACGAAACGAAACTTCAACAGCATAAGCTGGTCGGTAGGCTATAATTACAATAACACACACTTTAGCCTTAAGGCCAATGCCGGAAAAAGTTTCAGAATGCCTATTGCCAAGGAGCTCGCTGCCAACGGGGTCAACTATCATCATTTCAGTTATGAAGTGGGTGACAAGGATCTGTCGGCAGAAACTTCGTACCAGCTTGATTTGGGAATGGAATGGAATTACACGAACTTCGCCCTTGGACTGAGTCCGTTTTTGAATTACTTTCCCAACTACATCTATCTGAATCCCACCTACAAACACGATTATTTATATGGGGCTGGGAATCAGGTGTACCAGTATACCCAGAGCGAGGTGCTACGGTTCGGGGGAGAAATCCATACGCATTACAACCTGCTCAAGCAGCTGCAGTCAGGATTCATTGGCGAGTATGTTTATTCCCGTCAGGTCTCGGGTGAAAAGAAAGGCTTTACATTGCCATTCTCTCCTCCGGTAAACCTGCTCTTCAGCCTGAAATATGCTCCGCGAACCTGGAAATATTTAAGCGAGAACTATTTGGGGCTAGACCTGAGGATTGTCTTGGCTCAGGATAAAATTGTTCCGCCTGAGATCAAGACTCCCGGATACCAAACCCTGAATATCTCAGGAGGCACCCGGATCAGAGTTAAAAAGCAGCTTGTATCGGTAAACCTTCAGGTTCAGAATCTCCTGAATCGGAAATACTTCAACCATACCAGTTATTACCGGATTATCAACGTTCCCGAGTCGGGACGCAATTTCATTATTAATGTGAGTATACCGTTAAATTTTAAAAAATAAATACTATGAGGACAATTAATATAATCTATCTCTTATCAATTACAGCAGTGCTTTCCCTTAATTCATGCGATAATGAAGAAAGCATCTCAAAACCCGAGGTCGATCTTACAGAATTAGGATACCAAAACAGTAAAATTGCTACTTTGGGAAATGACCTTCACATCAATGCCGAAATCCTTGCTGAGGGAAGAATTGAGAGTATTCAGGTTACAATTCATCCCGAGGGTGAGCATACCGAAAAAAACAATACTAGCTCAGATCATGAAGATGAATGGGAGTTCGATTCCGTTTACACAGTAGGATTCAACGGTGTGAAGAACGCAACTTTTCACAAACATGTGGATATTCCTGTAACCGCCGATAGCGGTGATTATCACTTTCATTTTATTGTTACAGATATGGAAGGATTTCAAACAACAGTAGAGGATGAGATAAGCATAATTGCTCCTGTGGATATTCAGTCGCCAGTGATTATCGTTTCCGCAGCCCCTTCCGGAGGACAAATTTTCACTAATGGACAAAGTATTAGTATTTCAGGCAATATTACAGATGATATGTTTTTGGGTGGGTTCTATATTGGGCTTGTAAGGGCAGATCAGAATCTTGATGATGATGCTGTAAACGCCACAAATACAATAACTCTTCTCCATACGCATGATTTTGACAGCCCCCAGAGCTATGCATTTTCCGCGAATATTGCAGTTGGTGCAGCAAAAGACAATAATAATCCGTCCAAGGATATTACTGGAACAATTGCCTGGTCATCAGGAACTTATTATATTCTCGTCAAATGCAGCGATGCATTTGGTGGAAACTGGAGTTATTCCAGCCATTATCCAATTCAAATCACTCTTTGATAAAATCATACCAGGTGGGTCCTTAAGACCTGCCTGGTTTTAAACCAAAAAAAATGAAGACAAATATTCTTTTTTACTTTCCTCTTGCCATTCTTCTTTTTTCTCAATGCAACGGGACAGAAATTGATGAAGAAAGACCACAGATTGATTTAACTGGAATATCAGCTTTTCCCAATAACTGCGATACGATATATGTTGGTGAAACTTTTGTGTTCGACGCACTTTTTACCGATAACGCCGAACTTGGATCCTACAGCATCGACATTCATAACAATTTCGATCATCATTCGCACACTACAGATGTTGCAGAATGTGAACTTAACCCCAAAAAATCGCCTGTTCATCCCTTTGTGTTTATCCATGAGAATGAATTTCAGGCCGGACAGAAAGCCTTTAATCCCCTTTTTGAAATTACGGTTCCCGACAATGGATATGATGAAGGGGATTACCATTTTTTTATAAGCCTTACCGACCGGGAAGGCTGGAGGACTGAAAAAGGGGTAAGTGTTAAGTTGCTGAGAAGAGACCATTCTATATAAACGCTGCAAAACAGGATCGACCAGTTCCGATCTCTTAAAGAGATCGGAACTCATATTCTTTCAGTTGGCTTTGAATCCGGATACTAATAGGTTCCTTTGTTGAACGCAATTTCGGTCTTAGCGAGATTTTATAACCGTAAGGAACAAACAAACCTGGCATAATCCCCGGCACGGAAAATATTCGTTGTAGCCGTGATTGGATTCCTATTATCAATATCGGAAATTGCATTTTATATCCCTATTTTATTATTTTTACATTTCAAATCATTTCCGATCCCCTTTTACCATAAACATCATCATCATGAAACAAAATCTTTTTCAGCTTGTCCTCACCGCATCTCTGACAGCAGGCCTTATGCTTTCATCCTGCACCCGCTCAGGTCAGGACATATACACCATTGTTCCCGACAATGCCGCAGTGGTAGGCAGTTTCAGCCCGGGGAATATCATGAAAAAAGCAGCGGCTCAGGACATCGAATACATCAGGAACTCGATGAGTAGCAATGGGTTTAACAAAGCTCTTTTCGAAAATACCGGCATAAGCGGGATTGATTTCGATGCCCATTCGGCCTTTTTTGTTTTTGGCAGCACCGAAAAATACCTCGGAATTATTATGCCGGTGAAGAAACAGAAAGACCTCGAGAGTTTTCTTGAAAAGGTAAGCGAAGAGTATAATCTTGAATTCAAAAAGGAGAAAGGCGATAAATTCAGCTATACGCGCATAAGCAACAGCGTAATTGCCTGGAACAAATCCGTACTGCTAAATCTCACTCTTATAAATGGCTGGGATGAGACTCCGATAGAAACCAAAATTGCCACACTCTTCGCACTCGAAGCCGAACAGTGCATCCTCAGCGACAAGGATTTCAAATCGTTTCTTACTGAGCAGAAAGATTTGAACATATGGGCAACAAGCAACCAGATCGAAAGCCTTACCGGAACCAATATGGGAATGCTGAATATCCTTGGAGCCATAAACAACAATTACGCACATATCTCCCTCGACTTTCAGGATGGAGCCGTTGTGCTCAGCACGAACCTTAGTCTTAATCCCGACTTTAAAAAGAACTTTGACAAATTCAATATCATCGACCAGAATGCGGAAAAAAACATTCTCAAGATGCTACCCTCCGAGAATCTCCTCCTGGCCGGCAACTTCAGGATAAACCCCTCCAAGATGCTCGAAATCCTGAAATCGTTCAACTCAGGCGACAATCAATTTATGGAAGAGTTTGAAAAAGAAACCGGCAAAACCCCCGGTGATGTTATCAATGCGCTTCAGGGAAGCCTTGCCTTCTCCATCAACGGCATCACGAAGGGGGGCAAAAACAATAAAGAAGATGCTGAGGAATTCCCCGAAAACGAAAGGATTCCTGTTATGGTTGCTGCCATGCAGATCAACGATGAGGAGCTGTTCACCAATTTCATCGACTTGATAAAAAAGGAAGAGCCCATTTCCGAAAAGAAAGGATATTATGTAATTCCTTCAGAAGGAAGTCCTTTTTACTTGGGAGTAAAAGACAAGGTCATTCTTCTTTCAAACGAGGAAAAATACATCTCCGAGATCGTTTCCACGGGCGGGCTCAAAAATAATCTGCTTTCTCTGGACATCTCCAAAAAGCTAATCGACAACCCCATCTGCGTTTTTATGAATCTCGATAAATCGAGCTATTCCGACGATGTGAACGATTACCTTCAAAAGGAGATGGATGCGCGTCTTGCCATGGGCCTCGAAGGCCTTGGGAAGTCGCTCAAATCTCTCACTCTTATCGGAAATATCGAAAAGACTGAAATACGTATAGAGATGAAAGACAAATCGGTAAACTCTCTTCATCTTATTCTGAAATCGATGGAACTATAATTTTGAATACCGGGCCTCCATGATTATCTCCCTCGAAAATTTCATTCCCCTCCCCCTTACCGGAATTTCCCGTGAAGAATCCGGTTTTTGGGAGTCGGGGGGAGTTGTTTTGGAGAGCCCCGGCAGTTACCTTCTTACCGCTCCCTCGGGTAAAGGCAAAACTTCGTTGTTATCGATGATTTGCGGGGTTCGGAAAGATTACCGGGGGAGCATTCTCATCGACGGTACCGACATTAGGCAGTATGGCCCGATGGACTGGTCAGAGATACGGAAACGAAAGATTTCCTGCATCTATCAGGGACTGGAGCTTTTCGACGAGCTCACCGCCCTTGAGAACATACAGCTCAAAAACGGGATTTTGGGTTACAAAACCAGGGATGAGATCCGGGAGATGGCCCAAGCTCTGGAAATGGATAACTTTCTTGAACGCGAAACAGGAAAACTTTCCTTCGGACAGCGACAGCGCATTGCGATCATAAGAGCCCTTTGCCAACCTTTCGGTTTTTTGCTGGCCGATGAGATTTTCTCGCATCTGGATAAAAAACTCGAAAAACTTACCTTTTCGCTGATTAGCCGGGAATGCGCAAAGAACCGTTCAGGGCTTTTGCTTACAAGCCTTCATCCACTGGGGAAGTTCAACTTCGATAAACATTTTATCCTCTGAAAGCCATGCTACGAAAAATCCTATGGCGCGCATATGGTAAATCGCATATCACGGGAGCCGTTGCCGGCTCGCTGATCGGTTTTATCCTGCTTCTCTCAATCACACAGTTCTATTTCGAGATGAAGCATGTTCTTGGAACAAACGAGGACCTGATCAACCCGGAATTTATTGTGATTAACAAGCAGGTATCCGTTTTGGAGTCGCTCGAGCTCAGAACCACTGGCTTCACAGAGGCTGAAATTGAAACAATCGCCAGCCAGCAATTCGTGCAGGAAGTTGCCGGGTTCATAAGCAACGACTTTGCCCTGAGCGCCTATACCGAAAGCGCGAACTTCCCCGATTTCTACACCGACCTGTTTTTCGAGGCCGTGCCCGACGAATTTCTGGATGTCAAATCCGACGACTGGAAGTGGAAGCCCGGCCAATCCACAATCCCTATTATCCTCCCTCAGGATTACCTTAACCTTTACAACTTCGGTTTTGCGCCCAGTCAAGGGCTCCCGCAAATTTCCCCTTCGCTGATCCGCCTTGTGAACTTCAAAATATCCATTTACGGCAAGGGGAAACAAGCTGAATACAATGGGAAAATCGTTGGTTTCTCGAACCGTATCAACTCCGTTCTCGTGCCGTATGCTTTTCTCTCGGCGGCAAACAAAGAGTTTGGCAAGGGACAGGCTCCACGGGTCTCCCGACTGGTGATTGTTTCCAAAAACCCCGCCGACCCGGAGATTGCGGCTTTCCTTCAAAACAATGGCTATGAAACCATTAAAGAGAACCTCAAATCCAGCCGTCTTAATATTATTCTCAAATTTATTATCAGTTTTTTAGGGGGATTAGGGATCCTGATCATCTTCCTGGCTTTGCTGGTATTTATACTCAGTTTTCAGCTTATCATCAACAAGTCGGCCGACAAGATCCGCAAGCTCTCGCTCCTGGGCTACCATTACCGGGAAATAAGCAGACCCTATATTTTAAGCCTGAGTCTGATTATTTCCCTCATCGCCCTTGTTACCTCCCTTGCCATGATTGCTTTGAAAAACCTTTTTGTTTCTTTCTCGGGGGAGTGGGGAATGGAGCTTACAAACGGTATACACCCTGTTGTTATCTTGGGAGGTATTCTATTGCTGGTTTTTATAACTCTGGTAAATATCCGGGCAATTGTTAAACAAACCAAAAGCTTCAGCAGGTAGGAGGTTTGTGTTTCGTCGTGCAAAAAAACCAACTGTCTGGGGTAATTCTATGCAGGATTGCGGACCTTCTCCAATGCTAGTCTTTATGGTTTTATTGCAATTTTTAAGCTGGCCTTTCAGGCCGAACTGTACTACCGACTATTTGCTTTGGGCGCTGCCCAAAGCTTAGATAAGCTGGCCTTTCAGGCCGTGAATGCATTAACAGATTGGGAGCAAATCCTTCAAACCGGGATTTAACGTATCCGAAAGTGCCGGCAATGTATAAACAGATTAGGAGAAAACCGAGGTTTTTTATCCCTCTCCACCCCCTGAGCGGGATGGGCAATACTTTCGAATATATGGAGAAGAATTTAACAAAATGCGCTTGACGCTCATTTTAGCGGCCCGATTCCGCGTTACCGGCCTGAAAGGCCAACTTAAAACCAGCCCGGAGCAACGCCCCTGGCTGATTAGGTTAGTAAAGCCCGGCCTGTAAGGCCAGCTTAAACCAACCCGAGCCAGTCCCCCCGCAGCGTTTTTCCGCCACAAGTGAACGTAGTGAAACATATGGATTCACTATAACCCCGATTCCGCATTGCCGGCCTGTAAGGCCATCTTAAAACCAGCCCGGGGCAACGCCCCTGGCTGATTAGGTTAGTAAAGCCCGGCCTGTAAGGCCAGCTTAAACCAACCCGGTCCAGACCCCCCGCAGCGTTTTTCCGCCACAAGTGAACGTAGTGAAAAATATGGATTCACTATAACCCCGATTCCGCGTTGCCGGCCTGAAAGGCCATCTTAAAACCAGCCCGGGGCAACGCCCGTGGCTGGTTATGGTAGTTAAATAGCGGCCTGTAAGGCCAGCTTAATCTTCATCATCCCATAAGTATCGTGGGTCGTAATCGATTTCATATAGTTTTAGAAACTCAATTAATTCTTCCTTGTAGTACTTATCCCGATGATGCTCCTTTTGGTTTCTTATGTATCTTTTCGTTGTTTCGACCACTGAAGGACTTACCGAAAATCCCCCATAGCCTCCTTGCCACATAAACCGTTTATATTTTTCATCCCTGATTTTAATCCATCGACTACTTTGTCCTTTAATTTTTTCAACTAAATGTGCAAGGGATACATTCTTTGACATTATGCAAAGAACATGAACGTGATCCATCACTCCATTGATTATAATGGGTATTGAACTATTGTCTTTTACTATTGATGCCATATAGGCATAGAGCTCATCTTCGATTTCTCTTCCAATGGGGATGCTTGACCTCTTAATGTGAAAAGTAACGTGTACAAACAGTTTTGATAATGATTGTGACATGATAATGATTTTAGATGTTTTACATTGAAGTCCTTTACTATTAATGACAAAATGAAGGAAATCTCTGCCAGGAAAATGGATTTTTTTTGAATTTATGGCGCTTTATTTGAATATGCCGATGCCTAGGTCTTGTTTAAGCTGGCCTTTCAGGCCGGACTTCATTACCGACTATTTGCTTTGGGCGCTGCCCAAAGCTTATATAAGTTGGCCTTTCAGGCCGGGAATGCATTAACAGATTGGGAGCAAATCCTTCAAACCAGGATTTTAACGTATCCGAAAGTGCCGAGAAGGCATAAACGATTGGCAGCAAACCCTTCAAACCAGGATTTTAACGTATCCGAAAGTGCCTGGAATGAATAAACAAATTGTGGAATAATCCTGCGAACCATGATTTTAACGTATCCGAAAGTGCCGGCAATGAATAAATAGATTGGGAGAAAACCGAGGTTTTTTATCCCTCTCCAACCCCTGAGCGGGATGGGCAATACTTTCGAATATATGGAGAAGAATTTAACAAAATACGCATGGCGCCCATTTTAGCGGCCCGATTCCGCGTTGCCGGCCTGCAAGGCCAAGCTTCTTTCAGCCTAGGGCAGACACCCCGCAGCGTTTTTCCGCCACAATTGAATGCAGTGAAACAAATATGGATTTACTATAACCCCGGTTCCGTGTTCCCGGCCTGTAAAGCCAACTTAAAACCAGCCTGGGACAGTCCATCCGCCGGGTTTTTTCGACCGAAAGAGAATGCATAAAACAAATACGGATTTACTATAACCCCAGTTCCGCGTTCCCGGCCTGTAAGGCCATCTTAAAACCAGCTCGGGGCAGACATCCCACAGCGTTTTTCCGCCACAATTGATTGCAGTGAAACAAATATGGATTTACTATAACCCCCATTCCGCGTTGCCGGCCTGTAAGGCCAACTTAAAACCAGCCCGGGGTAACGCCCCTGGCTGATTAGGTTAGTTAAAGCCCGGCCTGTAAGGCCAGCTTAAAGCCTGGTCCAAAGCTTCAGGAAATCCCTGACCTGAAAATGCAAGCTGTAGCTGTAATCGAGCTTGTTGCTGCCTTTGATGTAATACCCCTCGCAGCGCAGAAAGAGAAAGGAGTTCTCCCCCATTTTTTGCCTGAAGCCCACCTTGAAATTCAGCATTTCCAGACTGCCGCCGTTCCGGTTAGGACTGAGCATATCGCCGGTCGGCTCCCAGGACAGGAAAAGTGGATTTCCCTCAAAACTCATAAAATCCCTTGCTTTGAAATATTCGGCATTCAATTCAAAGTGTGATGTTTGCACTCCCGATTTTACCGATAAAGCTATCCCCGGAAAAGGGGCAAAATCACCCAGCGAATGAAAAACTCTGACATCTGCAAATACATTCTCAACAGAGCCCGAGGCAAAAAACTTCGTGAGCTTTACTCCCTCGCTGAGGTTTATGAGTGTTTCAACAGGCTTGTCGCTATTGTTTATCTGCCCTCCGGCATGATGGGCCAGCATGCTTAAAGGCAACGAAAGTTTCCAGGAACTTCTTTCCAGAATTGTAAGGCGGTTAGAGCTCCCGGCAGTGAACATCTCCTGAAAGGTGTCGCCCGGCACGATAAACTGCTCCCAGTTCAGCCAGGTCTCTGATTCGATGTGCGAATTTTTATAATTTATCAGAACACCGTTTTCTACGATATCCACAAGATGGTTTTCAAAAGAAAAAAGGACCTCTGGCAGACCATGGTTTTCTCCCCCGTTAAAACTTCCCATGAGAATGCTAAAATCCTTGCGGGGACTGTATTCAATGCTAAAGAGCGGCTTCACTGCGGTTTTAAGGGCATCGCCATAAAAGCGCTGCAGGTGCGCCCCGGCAGAGAATTTCAGCTTAGGGTTGCTTTGGTAGACGAGGCGGGGTTGAAAATTAGCACCTATAAGCGTGTATCCCTTATAAAAAGGGTTGAAATACTCGTTGTTGTAGAACCAACCTGAGCCCTGCAGGTCGAGAATCAGAGAACCCACGGAATGGCTGCTGTCGGGCCGATTCATGTAATCGTTCTGGAAAAGCTGAGCGCTCAGCATCGGAAAGGAGCCGACAAATAAAGCGATCAGAATGCAAAGCCTTCTCATAGATCTGAATTATATACAAATGCAGGTGCTAAATTATAAGGAATTAGTGTTAAATTGGCAGTTTTATTGAAAAAGTCTGTCCGACAGACTAAAATCAATAATTCTTAGTTTTACATTTGTCGAAATATTTGCCCTTGAAAAACCATGAATTTGATGCCGCGCGCTTCCCTTTTTTTCCTGGGTAAGCAGAGCGATGGGGATTATTGGTTTAAGGCGCGACATTGAAGAAAAGAAAATTTAAGCTTATACCTATTTGTAAACTCTTACCTGATGAAACAATTTAACAAACTCGACCTTATCACGGGTTGGATTCTTTTTGCCATTGCAACTTTGGTTTATCTGCTCACCATGGAGCCAACAACCAGTTTCTGGGATTGCGGCGAATTTATCTCAACCGCCTACAAACAGGAAGTGGGCCATCCTCCGGGGGCGCCGTTTTTCATGATCATCGGACGGTTCTTTACTCTTTTTGCCGGGGGAGATGTGTCGAAGATCGCACTAACCATGAATGCAATGTCGGCATTGGCCTCAGGGTTCACCATCCTTTTCCTGTTCTGGACCATTACCCATCTGGCAAAGAAAATGGTGATCACCGACAACGACTATTCATTGGGTAAGATTATCAGTGTTCTTGGCGCTGGCGCTGTGGGAGCTTTGGCTTATACCTTTTCCGACACCTTCTGGTATTCAGCTGTGGAGGCTGAGGTGTATGCCACCTCCTCCCTGTTCACCGCTTTTGTTTTTTGGGCCATCCTCAAATGGGAAAACATTGCCGACGAGCCTCATGCTAACAAATGGCTTATTCTCATTGCTTTTCTCATGGGATTGTCAATTGGGGTTCACCTTTTGAACCTTCTGGCCATTCCCGCCATTGTTTTTGTTTACTATTTCAAAAAATACAACCCCACGGTATGGGGTATCCTTGCTTCCCTGGGGATTTCTGTAGCAATCCTGGGCGCTATGATGTATATCGTAATCCCTGGATTGGTTTCTGTTGGGACGAAGTTCGAGCTAATGTTCGTGAACGGATTCAGCTTCCCCTACCATTCGGGACTTGTATTTTATTTCGTTGCACTGTTTGTGCTGCTCGGTTTCCTCATCTACCTGAGCCACAAGAAAAAACAAGTGGTTTGGAACACCATCCTGGTGGCCTTCACGGTGGTGTCGATCGGATATTCTTCCTACGCGGTTATTGTTATCCGCTCCATAGCCAACACTCCCCTTAACGAAAGTGCACCCGACTCTGCTTTTGATTTGCTTCGTTACCTCAACCGCGAGCAATATGGTCAGACTCCGTTGTTTTACGGCACCTATTTCAACTCTCCCCCGATAAAAGTAATTGATGGAAAACCTCTGTTTTACAAGGAAGACGGGAAATATGTAAAAGTCAAACAAAAAGATTACGAATACGACCCCAATTTCAAAGGCCTGTTCCCCAGGATGTGGAGCGAGCAACCTGCGCATATCGAGCAGTATATGATCTGGGCCGAGATGAACGAGGCTGACCTGTTTCAGGTTCAGACAGACGAAAAGGGCAGCCCTGTGAGGGGCCGCAACGGTGAAGTTTCTTTCGACCGGAACAATCCCCTGAAAATACCTACTTTCGGGCAAAACCTCAAATTCTTCATCAACTATCAGGTAGGCTTCATGTACCTCCGATATTTTATGTGGAACTTTGCCGGTCGTCAGAACGATATGCAGGGCAGCGGCGAGCTCTCGAAGGGAAACTGGATCAGCGGGATCAGTTTCATCGATGAGGCGAGGCTGGGTCCGCAGGACAACCTTCCCGACTACATGAAGGAAAACGCCGCACGCAACCGTTATTATTTCCTCCCTCTGCTGTTGGGCATAGCAGGTATGTTTATTCAGTACAAAAAACAGAACAAGGATTTCTGGGTGGTCAGCCTCCTGTTCACCCTCACTGGCTTTGCCATTTTGGTTTACCTGAATCAATATCCCCTGCAACCCAGAGAAAGAGATTATGCCTATGCCGGCTCCTTTTACGCCTTCACCATATGGATCGGCTTGGGAGTGCTCTGGCTCATCCAGCTGGTTTCGAAAAACTTCAAGTCGGTGACTGCCACAGGCGGGATTACCCTCCTCAGTCTCGGTCTGGTTCCGGGCTTGCTGGCCGTTGAAAACTGGGACGACCACGATCGTTCCGGAAGGTATACCGCCCGCGATTTTGCTTATAACTACCTGAACTCCTGCGAGGAAAACGCTGTGCTTTTCACCAACGGGGATAACGACACCTTCCCTCTTTGGTACATCCAGGAAGTAGAGGGCGTGAGAACCGATGTAAGGGTTATAAACCTGAGTTACTTTACGGCCGACTGGTATATCGGACAGATGAAACAACAGGTCTACGACTCCAAGCCTGTAAAAATGGGACTTACTGAGAAACAGTACCGACAGGGCACCCGTGACTATGCCTTGTTCGTTACCGATGCTATGATTATGATCGAGGAGAAGTACCAGGCAAACAAGGCCACGTTTGAGAAAGAGTACGAATCGATTTTCAACGCTTTCCTCGAAACCGTCAAGAAATCGAAAGTACCCGAAATGGCAGCAAAAGATTTTGCAGAAATCAAGAAAGGTCACCAGAATTTCACCGTTGAGAAATTCATGGGCATCCTGGGAGCCATCGACCGCAATAAAGTTTTCGATGTCAATGCCGGAGACATGTTCGACATTAAAAAGCGGATCGATCAGTCATTCCTCCCGTTTAGTGATGCATTGCGGTTCTTCAGGTCGGAAGATCCGAGGTTTCAGCGTGGACAGTATTTCTTCCCCGCCCAGAAATTCATTCTTTCGGCCGATACCGCCAAGCTTCGCAGAGACGGCGTTATTAAGGGGGAATTGCTCAAAACCATGGTTCCGGAGATACGTTGGGATATCAACAAGCGGAACATCTCCAAAAACGGAATCATGACCATGGACCTCATCGAATCGAACAACTGGGAGCGTCCCGTGTACTTTGCCATCACGGCCTCACGCG
>JAIFNN010000225.1 GCA_020047715.1 Bacteroidota bacterium
GGCGGAGGTAAATTCCATTTCAACAACGGTTACAGCTGCTGCTTCGGTGCCTTTCTCGTTCACGTCGATAAACGACTGGTGGATCACTCTTGAAATCAGGATGTCTCCACCGGGATTTATCCCTGTGAAATCAGCCAGGTCGCTGAATGCAATGCCTAATCCCATGTCTTTAAGTGGATTGTTGAGCAATTCCTTGTATCCGAACTTGAATTTGGGAAGAGTTACAACAACTTCTTGTTCCGAAAATCCCGATGTCCATTCTGTAAAGTTAGGCAGGCTTAATTGTTCCACTATGTCGCTTGTTGTTTTGCCTGGTTTGGGCAGAAAAACACTCATGCTGAATTTCTCGTTCCCATAGGGCAAATCAACAGCCGAAAAAAGATCGTTCGAGAGATATGCAATATCCGTTTGCATTTTCATGTAGTTGGCATCGGTCTGCGCGTTGTCTTCTTTTGTGAAAGTGCCGGTATACGAATCCTTTTCGTCGAACTGGTATGTCCAGGTTCCGTTAAAGTATATCGCGTTGATGAGATACATTACAGCTTCAGGCGAAATGTAATCCAGCACGTCTTTTATCTTGTCGTGGGTTTTTACCGCGCACCAATTGTTGATAATATCTTTTGCAGCGGGGTCGCCAAAATCCAAACCGGCAACCTCAGCATTGTAATACAAGGTGTTGGTATCGATGAACGATTGAAGCACATTAAAACCTTGCCTGTACCAGATCGAATTGGCAATTTCCATGATAACTTTCGGGTCGGCCTGCAAGATATGATTAATCAATGCCTGGTGAATTGTATTTATTTCTTCACGGGAGTATCCGCTGAACCGAAGGGTTTCCTCGAATGCGGTTTTGGTATCCCCTTCGGCACCGTTATAGGTCATCCCAAGAGCAACCGCCACACTAACAGGGGATATCATTATATTTTCAGGGGCCTCATCCATTGAAACCACCTCGCTGAAAAGCTCAAGTCCAAAGCGGGTGTCGGCTTCCACTAACCCGGCGGCCTTCTTGTTGTTTACGAAGTCCACTGAGGGGGTATCGATTGTCTGTTGTTCCTTGCATGAAAAAACGATCAGGCTTAACGCTATGAAAAGAATTGATTTTTTCATTTTTTACGGGAGATAAAAAGTTGTGTGTAAAATTACGATTTATCCCTAAGATGAAAAAACAGCCATGAAGGTTGCGTTGAAGTATTCGAGCGGGAACCCGTTAAAGGATCAATCAGGATGATATTCCACGGGTTTGTTGCTTATAGATGCCTCCTTTTATAAATCGCACGCAACCCTTTGCCAAAAACTTTCATCTTAATTCAAAATAATTTGGAATGGGTAATGGTCCAGCCTGTTCAATGTTATACTTTTAGATAAAATTTACTGAGAGTTGGCGGACATACCTGAAAAAATAATACAAGGCTGTAAAAAGGGGAAACAACGGTACCAGGAAGAACTGTACCATTTGCTTGCTCCAAAGATGTATGGTCTTTGTCTGAAGTATGCCAACGACAGGGATGATGCAAAGGATATTATGCAGGATGGCTTCATAAAAGTGTTTGGAAAGATAGATCAGTTTGGGGAGAAAGGTTCTTTTGAAGGCTGGGTTCGGCGGATAATGATCAACACCGCCCTGGAAAAATACCGGAGCCAGGTGACGATGTATTCGCTTGATGAGCGGATGCCGCTGTCGGACGAGGGAGTACAGAGCACGGTGATCGATAATCTTTCGGCTGAAGATCTGCTAGGGCTTATCGGACAGTTAACGCCCAAGTACAGGATGGTGTTTAACCTTTATGCCATCGATGGATTCAGCCATAAGGAGATTGGCGAGATGTTGGGAATATCGGAAGGCACTTCCAAATCGAACCTGTCAAGGGCCAGAGTGATATTGCAGGAAAAAGTCAGGGAGCTATACAGTGTTTCAAGGGATGCAAAATAAGATGGGAGAAATGAATAGCCATATGGACAAGGTTTTTAAGGATAAGCTGGGTGATTACCAGGCCAATCCCCCTGAAGGGATATGGACCGGTATCAAGGCCGGGTTGGTCAACAAACCCCGCCGCAAGATCCTTATACCCCTCTGGCAGGCTGCTGCAGGAATGGCATTGGTTATCACTGCCGGAAGCCTCTTTTATTTTCTGAACCGTCCCTCCCAAAACCTGCTTGCCGATGAGTTTATGGTAGTTCCTCATACTATTCAGACTCCTTCGCCAGCCGGGAAAACCTCTCCGCAAAAGAATGCAAACCTGCAGTCTGAAGCAGTTTTATCCGAGGCCGGTAGAGCAGCAGTTGACAAGGCCTTTGCTCCGAAAGTGGAAAAAGGCTCTTCCAAAACAGTAAACCTTTTGAGAACCCCTGAGGCAGAACCGATTGTCATGAGCCAAAATATTCAGGATGCTTCGCGGGGAAATGATGATTCAGGCAAAGGTTTTTCAAGCCGGTTTTCGGGGGAGTCCATGCCTGACGCATATCTCCCGATTTTGCGATCGGATAAAATCCCCCGAGACAAAAAAACTCTTGTTGCAAGTTGGGAAATGCTTACTGCCGCAAGCGATTTTTCCGAGGAGGAAACCCGGTCTGCCGATCGCTTGTTGCTTACGGCCCAAGTCTCGCCCACCTATGCGTACCGTGATATCGGAACCCTTGGCAATGGCGATCCCGGGCAGTTTAATGAATTCGAATCGGGCAGAATAAGCTACTCCGGAGGCTTGCAGTTTGGTTTCAAAACAAGCGAGCGCTTAAGTGTTCACACGGGAATTATGTATTCGAAAATGGGCTATAATATTAACCAGGTTGGAAGTTACAACATCAGCAAAGCCTCCAGTTCTGATGAAATCGTATCTGCACCCGTGAAGCAGAGCACCGTTTATGAGGTTAGGAATTCCATTGGAACGATAAGCCAGGGTTCCGCTTCGGGCGATTTTATCGGAAGCAATGAGGCCCGGACGGATGATTACGCCTATTTTGCCGACGCGGCCATTGGAGCTTCTCCGAACATGCAAACCGAGGTGGTTGGGAAAATCGAACAGTTTTTCCAATACCTTGAACTGCCTTTTCTCGTGAGGTACAAGATTTTAGACCATAAGCTTGGGGTCAACCTTCTTGGCGGGGTCAGCACCAACATACTTGTGGGTAACAAAGCAAGGTTTATTACTGAAGAGCAGGTCAGCACAACCGGAACTTCGGAAAATGTGCGCAGCTTCAACTATATGGGAAACATGGGTGTTGGCTTTGATTACAAGCTCAGCAAGAATCTGGTTTTTACCATGGAGCCGCAGTTTAAGTATTTTTTGAATTCCATCAACCAAAGCAGTCTTATTGCCAACCGCCCTTATATGTTTGGAATGTTTACAGGGGTTAAGTTTGTTTGGTAGTATTTTCCTGTAAATGTTGGATACACTGAGAAGTTCATCTGTACCTGATGGCAAAACCTCAGGGCTCTGCGCGGAACCATGCAAGACTCCGGGTATTTCGGCGGGAAAAATATTGCTGAAATTAAAAATGTTGCATTATCTTTGTTCGTTACTTAACGAACTGCATGAATACAAACAAATTATTTTCCGAGGAGCAGAAAAAGTCTGCCCGTTATGCCAAGGCCATGGCTCATCCGGTGCGCATGTATGTTCTTGAACTTCTGTCGAAACAGTCGTGTTGCTACAGCGGCGATCTTTCAGAGGTTCTTCCGATTGCAAAATCCACCTTGTCGCAGCATCTGAAAGAATTAAAGGATGCCGGTCTGATACAGGGTGAGATCGAAGCCCCTAAAATAAAATATTGTCTGAACAAGGAGAATTGGGAAGAGGCCAGGCAAATGTTCAAAAAAAGTTTCAATCTGTAGATCGTTCCGGTTTCTTGGGTAAAAAGGCTTTACACCAGAATCAAGACCTGGCGGCATTCGTTGCTTCAGGCTGATGGGGAAGGGGGTGCGTCAGATTTCAATAAAGGCGCAGGTGGATCTATTCTTTTTTTTAGCGGCTTTGGGGTTTTTCCGGAGCACGATGATTGAGAATATAAGGGTTCATAAAAATTTTTACCGGGTAACACCGGGCTTTAAACTCGTCTTACGGATTTTTTTGATCTATTGACAGGTCTTCGGTTGGCTGCAGCAGCAATTTCACTGGCTTTTGCAAACTTTACAGTGGCTTTTTGCAACAATTACAGTGCTTTTGCAAAGTTTACAGTGACAATTGCAACAATTACAGTGGCAATTGCAAACTTTACAGTGGCAGTTGCAAACTTTACAGTGGCAGTTGCAACTTTTACAGTGGCTTTCGCAACTTTTACAGTGGCATTCGCAAACTTTACAGTGGCAATTGCAACAATTACAGTGGCAATTGCAACTTAAACTTACATAGTTGCAACTTAAACTTACATACTTGCAACTTAAACTTATCTGTTTGCAACTTTTACACAGGCTTTTGCAACATTTACTTTGCTGGTTGCAACATTTACTTAGGCAGTTGCAACAATTAAGGAGCTGTTTGCAGCTTTTACTGAGCTTTTTGCAGGCCGAACAGTTTGGTATCAGTATAGGGAGGCACAAGCCAACTTCTGTGAGGATTATGGAAAGGGTTCAAGCCTTGCAGGCTTGGGGCTTTTTCTTTTTTTTAAGGGGTATTGTTATGGATTCTGATTCTCACGATCCATACCTAAAGGATCGGGTTAAACAAGCAAACAAAAAAACTCGGGGTTTTCAAAAATTCCAACTTCTCCGGCAATCTTACTACACCTGGTTAAACTTGCTGCATTCTCGAACTAATACCTGCGGAATTTAAGTTTAGCCACGCTTAAATATTCAGGGCTGCCGGCGCCAAAAGCTCCCTTTATGTATGTCTTCACGTCGCCGGCAACATCCACAAGGCCTGTTCCGTCTTTATACATAATCTCGTTGCGCCGTATACGCGCATTCATAAGGGGGAGAGCAGCGGCCGTTAAAGCGGCATTCTTTTCTTCCAATTCATTGAGGAATTTTTTCAGTTCTTCCAATTTGAGTTCTTCCTCATTGGGTTGGTAAACGCCTGCTTCCAAGAGGAAAATAAGCTGACGGAAGTTCTCCGTGCGGCTATCCTTACCCATTCTGGAAGCAGATTTGGTTATACGGCCTTCCTCCTCCATCTTTTTCTTCTCTTCCCCCTCGGGCTTTGGTTTTGCCCTGCGGCCCTGTAATTTTTTAACCAATGCATTCACAGGTTCTTCGACTTCTTTGGAATTTCCCGATTTAAAAATGTTGTTGACACGGGGAATAAGAGAGCTTAGCCTGGTAAATACTTCTTCCAATGCAATGGAAGCTGTTTTACTGGCTGGGATCAATCGGTCGACTTCCTCATTTATTTTTTCGGAATCGATCTGCATAAGCTTTAGGGAAGAAATTTTCAGACTTTCTTTAGAGGGGTTGTACTTACCATCGAATGATTCGCTGGTAGCGATAAGCCTTCTAAAGGTGGCCACGTTATTAACATGACCGGATTCGATTGATTTTGACATTCTAATAAAGTTTTAAATTGTACATAAAAACATTACTTGAAAAACTTTTTTCGAAAATCCCGAGTTTAAAAAGAACTTTGTTTTGCTGGTTTGATCAAGCTTTATATAAAATTATAAACCTTTTTGGGAATAATCAAAATTTGAGGGGCGTTTTTTTTCGGGGGATTGGATTTTTCCGGATTT
>JAIFNN010000227.1 GCA_020047715.1 Bacteroidota bacterium
ACCGCAAATATCCATAACAAATCAGTATACCTGTCCAAATGCTCTGGTTCAACAAATCGTGTGAACCGAAGCATAAGCATACCGGCAAAACCAATTGGGGGTCCCGGAATAACAGGCAGTATGCTTCCAACAATTCCCGTGATAAGCAATGAAATGCCAAGGATTACAAGAAGTATATCCATCTTGGATGCCTTTTGATTTTACGGAATCGGGCCTATGGTCTATTGTTTTTCTACCGAGGCCTCGTTCACTTCACTGTGAACACTGTAGTCCTTTACGGAATAACCTTTTCCGCTGATGGCTTGTGAAATTTTATCAATATTGGTCTGTGTGGAGTCGAACTTTACAATAGTTTTTCCCTCTGCAAAAGAAGATGAGACTTCCACAACTCCAGCGATGCCACTAACTCCTGAGTTTATGGTGCTCTCGCAACCTGTACAGGTCATCCCTTCAACTGTGAGATCCATCTGAACAATTGCTTCCGGGTTTACAATAAGGTCGGTGGATGAAGGGCTTTCACTTATTGTGGATTCTGCTGTTTTTGATTTGCATGCAAAAAGGCTCAGGGATATCATGCTAATCAGGAAAATAGTCTTTTTCATATAGGTGTTGATTTTAATTTAATTCGAAACTCCGACAATATCATCAAATGCCGCATATAACGCGCAATAGCTCAAAGGTACAGTAATTAAAAGGCCAACTCCTAATGCGAGAAGTCCAAGAAGGTTTATCAAAGCCAGTGCAATTATGAACACAAAAACACTGAACCACTCACGGTGAACAAGTTTTCGACTCGATTCCATTGCTCCCCAGAAATCCATTCGGGCAAATATAATATAAAAGGGTGCAAAAATGTAGCCTACTGAAAGGTATACGCCTGGAAGAATCAATGCTAAAAGACCGAAAAAAATAAGGATGCCGGAAATTAGAGTAAAGAGAACCAATCCCGCAAAATGCTTAAAACCATCGAAGAAATTTTCAAACACGATTTCACGACCGGATGCCAGATAAAAAGCTACCAGAAGAAGGCCGGCAGCCAAGGGTTGCATAATTAGAAGCCCAGCCAAAGGAATGGATGAACCAACAAAAAGTATGAGGGTGAAGAGAATGAAATAGTCAATTCGCTTGAGAAGGATTTCCCATCCTCTTCTGATATATGCTTCAGTTTTAACTGTATATCCATTGCGGATTCGCTCTTCGGTTTTAAAGCTGAACTCATGAATTATTTCCATGCTATTTCTGAATTATGCTGAAAAATTATATTAATTTGAAATTTTTTATGTTTCCGATGAAAATGTAAACAATAATCATCTCAGAAATCAATAAAGCATGAAAGATACTACATTCCTGATTATTTTGTTTCTGTTTTTCAATATTTCTTATCAATGCTCATGTCAGGAGAGCGATTCCACGCGGATTGTGATACACACGACTTTTGGTGACATCGAGGCGGAATTGTTTTTGGAGGATGCTCCGATAACCTGTTCAAATTTCATGCGCTATATCCGAATATGCGGGAATGAGGGAGGTTCGTTTTACAGAACGGTAACAGCTGTGAACCAGCCGGGAAATAGGGTTAAAATTGAAGTTGTTCAGGGCGGTTTCAATACAGCTAAACTTGATTCAGCAGCTATTGCGCCTATCCTTCTGGAAAGGACCAACCTTACCGGTGTGTTGCATAAAGATGGCACTCTCTCGATGGCTCGGGATGCACCCGATTCAGGCTCCACTGAATTTTTTATATGCATCGGCGATCAGCCATCATTGGATTATATGGGTGAAAGGAATCCCGATGGACAGGGATTTGCAGCTTTTGGAAGGGTAACAAGGGGGATGGATGTTGTGCGAAAAATCCAATCTGCGCCTTCTGAAGGACAGAGGCTTACACCACTTGTGGAAATCTCAGGGATTTCCAGATTATAATTTCAGCTTTGCCATAATTACGGCTTGCACCCGCATGATCCCGAACCGCATCCCCCGGGATGGCTTTTCTTTGAGGGTGCGAAAAATCGGTAAAGCTGGTATAAGCTATAAAAAACGGCTGCTGAAACCAAAAGCAAAGCAAATATTTCTTGTATCATAATTCCGCATATTAAGACATGAAAACAGATCCAAACTGGTAAACAACAAAACTCAGTAA
The DNA here is from genome assembly GCA_020047715.1 of Bacteroidota bacterium. GTDB lineage: Bacteria > Bacteroidota > Bacteroidia > Bacteroidales > JACJXF01. The sequence continues at coordinate 2,141 of JAIFNN010000227.1, forward strand.
CCACGCCAAACCGCTTGTGTAAACTACCAGGAAGACTGAGTAGAAAATCGATCCGGATTCCCTTGCCACTGCTACCACTACAGCTACACAAGGGAAGTATATAAGAATAAACACCAGAAATGCCAGAGCAGCGGCCGGAGTGTAAACCAAGTCTCCATTGCTGTATGTTTGGCTTTTGAGCCTGTCGCCCAGACTCATTGCCGTATTTTGAGGTCCGTCTTGTTCGTAAATAACCCCCATAGTGCTAACCACAACTTCCTTGGCAGCCACTCCGGCCAAAAGACTGACCCCCATTTTCCAGTCGAAGCCCAGGGGTTTGATCGCAGGTTCTATAAATTTCCCTATCATTTCGAGGTAGGAGGAATTAGTGGAAATGGATGGGTTTAACGCAGTGTTTTGTGCCACTTCAATTGAAGATTCCGGGATGTCATTTGATAGGATAGAACTGTTTTTGGGATAGTAGCCCAATCCCCAAATAATAACCGAGGCAACCAATACCACACTACCAATCTTCTGAAGATACTGAAAGGCCTTGTGCCACATGTGGCGGAGGGTGTTCCTTCCATTTGGAATGCGGTAGGGGGGGAGTTCCATTACAAAAGGGATATCTTCCTTCCTGAAATGAAATCTTCGAAGAAGCAAAGCTGTAATTGCAGCCAGAGCAATACCGAGAAGATACATCCCGAATAATACTGTTCCCTGATGAGAAGGGAAGAATGTGCCGATAATAAGGATATAGACCGGGAGTCGGGCGCTGCACGACATAAATGGCAGAATGAGCATGGTGATAATCCTGTTGCTGCGGCTCTCGATAATCCGGGTTGACAATATCGCGGGTACATTACATCCGAACCCCATGACCATTGGGATAAATGATTTGCCATGCAAACCGATCATGTGCATGAATTTGTCCATCAGGAATGCCGAACGTGCCATATAACCTGTGTCTTCCAGCACAGCTATAAAGAAAAAGAGTATTATGATATTGGGCAGAAATACGATTACCCCTCCAATACCTCCAATTAATCCCTGTATGGTGAGGTCTTTCAGGTCTCCTGCCGGCAAGTGTTGACCCGCCAAAGTTGAAAGCCATGAAACCCCCGATTCGATCCAACTTACAGGGTATTGTCCCAGACGGAAGGTTACTTCAAACATAAGCCAAAGAAGCAGGAAAAATATAGGCAGGCCAAGGATTTTGTGGGTTAAAATCTTGTCGATCTTCTCGCTTCGTTCTCGCTTCTGTATGTGATTTCTATGATAGGTTTCCTTCAAGGCTCCAGCTATAAAACCGTATTTCGCATCTGCTATCATCGTGCCGGTGTCTTCTCCCGATAGGTTCTCAAGGTGAGCGATTTGAAGTCTCACCTTTTCTTGCAACGCGTTTTGCTCAATTCCGGAGGGGATTTTCTCAAGAATGACATCATCTTTTTCCAAAAGCTTAATGGCAGCAAAACGGACTGATATTTTTTCGGTTATTGGACTCAGAGCTGGATTGTTAAGCTTTTTAACGATGTGGGAAATGCTCTCTTCCATATCACTCCCGTAGTTTATGCTGACAATCCTTCGCTCTTCGGGCTTTTCATTGTATTTGGCAATTATTGCTTCAAAGAGTTGTGCCAATCCTTTTCCCCTCGAGCCCACGGTGGGAACAATTTTCGCCCCAATCATTTTCCCAAATGTCATGTAGTCGAATCTGTCGCCCTTGGTTTTTAACTCGTCGAACATGTTTAGCGCAATTACCAGAGGCACATTCAGATCGAGTAATTGGGTTGTTAAATAGAGGTTCCTCTCAAGATTGGTGCTGTCGACAACATTTACCACCACGTCGGGAGAGGAGTCGAAAATAAAATTCCTAACGTAGATTTCTTCGGGGGAGTAATGAGAAAGTGAATAGGTTCCGGGCAGGTCGTAAATGTTAAGGGTATAGCCCCGGTACTCTATCTGCCCATGCTTTGTGTCGACCGTAACACCACTGTAATTTCCCACATGTTCATGACTCCTGCAGGCGAAATTGAAAATGCTGGTTTTGCCTGAGTTAGGGTTGCCAACAAGTCCAACGTTAATGATTTTACCGGGTAGAAAATTAGCTTTTAATGTTCCTTTTTCGGAAAAGGTTCCGTTGAATTTCGATTCGGTTTGTTCTTTTGTGTAATCAGGCAAGACTTCGATAAGCGATGCCTCCGCGCGACGGAGAGAAACTTTATAGCCCATTATGGAATACTCTACCGGATCTTTAAAAGGAGCGTTCTTGATTACCGTTACTTTTTGCCCGCGAACAAAACCCATCTCAGTGATCCTCTTTCTGAAAGCACCCTCACCTCTGACTTTTACAATTATGCCGCTTTCTTTGCTTTGCAGCTCTTCTAAAAACATATGTCTGGCTAATTTAACATGCAATGATACACAGAATTGTTTTTCTGCTTATACCTATAAGTAGTGATTTTGAATTGTTTTAGGAAGGAAAAAATTAAATTAGGCTTGTATTCAAGTTTTAATTTCGTAATTTTCAATTTATTAATTTGGGAATCAGCAATAAATGGAAGAGCACGAAAACATATATGACAAAATAAAGGAGTTGCTTGGGTCACTTCCAAGTCAGTTAAAGGTGCTGGAGGAGAAAATCGATATCGAGCTGCAACTCGAGTTTTTTGAACATTCCAGACGCATCCGGGATTCTTTTAAATTTGATTCTGTTGTTAATTATTCAAAAAGACTGTTCCTTCCTGAGGTTACAATTGAGGAAAAGAAGAATGTTCTGGCGGGAATCGCAACAGTTCCTGTTGTCGAGTCATATCGAGCAATAGAGAAATTCCTGAGGGAGACTCCGGGAATATTGAGAAACTGGGCTATTCTTGCCTTGCAGGAGAACCGAATGCTGTTGGAGTCAACTCTCTTGGATGAAAGTCACGTTTTTATTTCTACCGGATTAGGCGGTAAAGGCAATAAACTCAGATACTTTATCGTGCTTTTTGGAAAGGGGAACAAGGATTTCACAGAATTGCAAAAGAAAATCATTCGCACTGAGTTTGAAATTTGCCTGGGCCATCACAATTCTGAGCTGGAAGAATTGAACTTTTCAGGATATTTGGCCAATTTGCTGGCAATGATTCCTATGACAGAAATTATCAAGCAATTATTTACGGAAGCCATTGAAGAATGTAACCAATATGGCGATTTCCTGTTGTCGAATTTTATAATTACCAATGTCAAAGAACTGAGTTTCGATGAGATTCGCGAATATGTAAAAAATCAGAAAACCCTTGATGAGGGTGAAATCTAAAATCAGAATGAAAAAGGGAAAAAAAATTAATGTTGCCGTTCAGGTTATACCCGAAGGTAAAAAGAATGAAGCCTATGAAAAGGTTGATTTGTGCATATCGCTTATTGCTGCCTCAGGGTTGAAATACACCGTATGCCCTTTTGAAACTGTAATTGAAGGGTATTGGGACGAAATAATTAACCTGGTTGCGGAAATGAAGGATGCCTGCCTAAACGCCGGAT